>CAIYXO010000910.1 GCA_903930165.1 uncultured Verrucomicrobiota bacterium
GTCCCAATGGCGTGGTCCGCTCGCCACCGGTGTCGCGCCGGCCGCGAACCCCCCGTTGGAATGGAGCGAGACGAGGAACGTCCGTTGGAAGTCCAGCATCCGGGGCAGGGGCCATTCCTCGCCCATCGTGGTCGGCGACCGCGTGGTGCTGATGACGGCAACCCCCATCGGCGAGGCGCAGAAGCCGGTGTTCGACTCGGCTCCTGGCGTCCACGACAGCGTGCCGGTCACCCACCGCCACCGGTACGAGGTCACGGCATTGGCCCGTGCCGATGGGCGTGTCCTGTGGTCCACAAGCGTGCGCGAGGATTGGCCCCACGAAGGCGGCCACACGACGGGAAGCCCGGTCTCCAATTCGCCGGTCACCGACGGAAACCTCATCTACGCGTTCTTCGGCTCGCGCGGCCTGTACTGCCTCGACACGAAAGGCGTCATCCGCTGGCAGCGCGACCTCGGCCGGATGCAGACGCTTCATGCCCACGGCGAGGGCAGCTCCCCGGTCCTGCACGGCGACACCCTGATTGTGAACTGGGACCACGAGGGCGGTTCGTTCCTGCACGCCTTCGACCGCCGCTCCGGAGAGCCGATCTGGAAGGTTCCGCGCGACGAGAAGACCTCGTGGTCCACGCCGCTGGTGGTCGAGCACGGTGGCGTCGTCCAGGTGGTGGTCAGCGCCACGCAGAAGGTCCGCGGATACGACATCAGGACGGGTGCGTTGCTGTGGGAATGCGCCGGGCTCACCGACAACGTCGTCGCCTCGCCGGTCTTCCACCGGGGACTCGTCATCGCCGGAAACAGCTACTACACGCAGGCGATGCTCGCGATCCGGCTCGAGGGCGCGAAGGGCGACGTGACGGGAACGCCCAACGTCGTCTGGCGGATGAACCGCCTGACGCCCTACGTCTCGTCGCCGCTGCTCTACGACGACACGCTGTACCACCTCCGGCACAACCAGAACATCCTGGTGCGTCTCGACCCGGCCACCGGACGCTTCCGCGGAGACCCGCTGCGCCTCGACGGCATCCGCGACTTCATCTTCTCCTCGCCCGTCGGCGCGGCCGGCCGGATCTACGTCACCGGACGCGACGGCGTCACCGTGGTGCTGCGCCACGACCGCGACAACGCCGTCCTCGCGGTGAACCGGCTCGACGACAGCTTCAGCGCGTCCCCGGCCCTCGTGGACCGCGAGTTCTATCTCCGTGGAGAGAAGTTCCTCTACTGCCTCGCCGAGTGAGCGGATTCGCGATTCCCGATCCGCCATTCGGGATTCCCGATTGCCGTGGCGCCGACCCATCGGCCCCTTCAACCCTTCAACGCTTCAACCCGGTCCCATGCCCGAACGGTTGACTTGCAGCGACTGAGTCCCTCGGAATCGCCGCATGGACCGGACTCCCGCCCCAGGGCCCGCTTTCGAAGCGCCTGCTTCCGCCGCCCCTGTACCGGCCACGGAGCGACTCAGTGCCTTGGACACCCTCCGCGGCTTCGCGCTCCTGGGCATCCTGTTGATGAACATCGTCGGCTTCGCCTTCCACTCGGGCGCCTACGACAATCCGACGGTGGCGGGGGGTGACACCGGGGCGAACCTCTGGGTCTGGTTCGTCCTGCACGTCCTCGCGGAGGGCAAGATGCGCTGCCTGTTCTCCCTGGTCTTCGGCGCCAGCGCGGTGCTCCTCACCTCCCGCCTGGGAAGGCGTTCCTCCGAGGACGGCCCGGACGGCGCCGACATCTACTACCGACGCAACCTCTGGCTCCTCGGCCTCGGCATCCTGCACAGCTACCTGCTGTGGCAGGGCGAGATCCTCTATCCCTACGCGGTGATCGCCTTCGCGCTCTATCCGTTCCGCCGGATGTCGCCCCGTGGCATCACGGGCTTCGCCACCGCCGTCATCCTCTACTGCGCGGTTTTCTACACCATCGACGCCTGGAAGGTCTCCGAGACCATCCGCGAAGGACGCGAGGCGGTCGCGAAGGAGCAGTCGGGCGCCACCCTCACGACGGAGGAGACCGAGGCCCGCGACGCGTGGGATGCCTTCCGCAAGGACCGGAACCCAGATGCCGAAGCCTTGGCCAAGGACGCCGCGGAGTGGCTGGGGACTCCTTGGCAGGTGATCCAGGCACGCGGTGCCGTCGTGGTCCACTACTGGTCCATCCCCTGGTACCACCCGTGGCTCATGGAATCCCTCGCCATGATGCTCCTCGGAATGGCGGTGATGAAGTGGGGTGTCCTCGGCGGAGCCCGCAGCCCGCGGTTCTATGCGGCCATGGCGGCGGGCGGCTACCTCGTGGGACTGCCGCTCCACACCTACAACGGATGGGTCACGATGAAGTCGGGATTCGATCCGGTGGTCCAGGGTTACGCCGGCGCCGTGTACGACCTTGGCCGATTTGCCGTGGCCTGCGGTCATGCCGGACTCCTGCTCTGGATCCACCGCAACGGCTGGCTGCGCGGCGCGACCGATCGTCTGGCGGCCGTCGGCCAGATGGCCTTGAGCAACTACCTCACCCATTCCGTGGTGTGCGCCTTCGTGTTCACCGGATACGGCCTCGGGCTCTACGGGCGTCTCGAACGGTACCAGGTCTACGGGGTCGTGTTGGTGCTCTGGGTGTTCCAGCTCTGGGTCAGCCCGATCTGGCTGCGCCGGTTCCGGTTCGGTCCCGCCGAATGGGCCTGGCGCTCGCTGACCTACTGGAGGCTCCAGCCCCTGCGGCGCGCCTGAACCGGGTGGGGAGACACGGATTCCACGGAGGGGGGTGGAGTTGAAGAGTTGAAAGGTTGAAGAGTTGAAAGGGTGAAGCGGGCGATGGGTGCGGAGTGGGACCGCCACGGACCATTGACGCCGGACCACGGACCACGGACCACTGGCGACTGACAACAGACGACTGACAACAGATCCCCGAAATTCCACGTGCGACGGTGTGCCGGAATCCTACGCTGGCCGCGCCGTGCCCCGCTTCCGTCTCCTTCTCGCCGCGACGCTGACCGCGGTGTCTCTCCTTTCGGTTTCCGTCCGTGCGCAGGCGACGACGGGTCCGGCCGACGGTCCGTCGTTTGCGGAGTGGAAGGCGGCCTGCGCGAAGCTGCCCTCGAACCGGCAGCTCGGTGGACGCCTGCCGGCTCGGGCCCTGCTTCCGCTGTCGACGTTCGGTCCGCTCGGGACGGAGCTCGACCGCTTCCTCGCCAGCGCCGTGGCCGGTCCCCTCGGTGACGCCGAGGCCTGGGTTGGTGCGCGGCCCTCGCCGGCCTTCACCAATGCCGCGGAGAA
>CAIYXO010000911.1 GCA_903930165.1 uncultured Verrucomicrobiota bacterium
CCGGAAGTAGTGGACCAGCCAGTGGATCAGCGCCGCCGGGGGGATCGGCAGGAGCAGGGCGCAGGAGAGGGAGTAGTAGGTGAGGAGCTTCCGGGCGGGACGTTCGATCGCGAGGATGGCCGCCGTGGCCGTGGAGTCGGGGTTGGGAGCGCTCATCACAGTCGGGGCCAGCGATACCGTCGAAGAAGCCCGGGAGCAAGGCGGCGATGGGGAGGCACGGCGGCCAGCTCATCCTTCCCGGACTCCGATCGCTCCCGGGCCGGTTTCAGCACCCCGGCGGTTCCGGAATGGTTTCAGCCCATTCCTGCAAAGGCCGCCTCGCTTCACCGGGAAGCCGCCGGATTCACATCTCGTCGAGGTAGAGACGTCGGTTCCGCCAGAGGTACGCGGCACCGCTGTAGAGCGTCAGCGCCACCGCCGCCCATTGGGTGATCTCGGCTGCGAGGTCGATCCATGGGCGGCCGCCGATCCGGGAGCCGAGCACGAGGTCCCCGAACGCGCCCCACTCGGGTCGGCAGAGGGCCAGCAGGGTGACGATGATGGTGACGATCTGGGAGATGGTCTTGTGTTTGCCGAAGCGTTCGGCGGCGAGGACCACGTTCTTGGAGGCCGCCAGCAGGCGCAGTCCGGTGATCGCGAGTTCGCGGGCGACCACCACCACGACCATCCAGGCCTCGATCCTCTGAAGCTCCACGAAGGCGATGAAGGCGGAGCAGGTCAGGATCTTGTCCGCCAGCGGGTCCATCAGGATCCCGAAGTTGGTGATGAGCTTCCGTTGGCGGGCGATGCGGCCGTCGAGGAAATCCGTGATGCCGGCGACGCTGAAGAGCAGCAGGGCGACCGTCTCGCACCCGGGGAAACGGATGAAGACCGCCACCAGGAAGAGGGCGGTCAGAACGAACCGGGAAACGGTCAGTTGGTTGGGAAGGTTCATCCCGTCGTACGGAGGGCGATCTGGGGAGCCTACCTGCGAGAGGCGCGAGCGATCAACCGCGGTTCACGTCGGTGGCTTTGAACCGGATGCGGCGGACTTCCTTCAGCAGCCGATCGACCTCCTCTTCGGTCCCGATGGTGATCCGGAGGAAGTTCTCGATGCCTTGTCCACGGAACCAGCGGACGAGGATCCTCCGTTCACGAAGGGCCTCGAGCCAATCCTTCGCGGGAGCGGTCGGGGGTTCGGCGAGGATGAAATTGGTGGAGGAGGGGAGGACCTTCCATCCGAGCCCGGCCAGTTCCCGGGTGAGCCGGGTCCGGGAGCCGACCACGCGGCGGAAATTCCTCCGGTAATACGGGAGATCCTTCAGGGTGGCGGCGGCGGCGACCTGGCCGAGGCCGTTGACGTTGTAGCTGTCGCGGATGCGGTGGAGGGCCGCGATGAGGTCGGGATGGCCGACGAAGTAGCCGACCCGCTGGAAGCAGAGGGAATAGGCCTTGGAAAAGGTTCGCGAGACCAGCACGTGCGGATGGCGCAACGCGAGCTCGAGGGCGTTCTCGCCGGCGAAGTCCACGTAGGCCTCGTCGAGGATGGTTACGCCCTTCTGGGCCTGGCAGAGCGCATCGAGCTCCGAAGTCGTGTAGCCGCGTCCGCTGGGGGCGTTCGGCGTCGTGACGAAGGTCAGGGCCGCGCGGAAGTCCCACAGGCCGCCCTTCTTGAGCTCCGCGACGGAAGGAAGACCGAAGTCCGGCCGCAACGGGACCGGGTGCGGGGTGGCGCCGTGGGTTTCGACGAGGACCGGATAGAGCGAATAGCAAGGAGTGGGGAACTGCACCCGGCTGGCCGATTCCGGGATGGGTTGCAGCATGGAGCCGGAAGCCTCCTTGGACCGGAGCGGGATCTCGCGGAAGCCGCCGGCAGGTTCGGCGAAGGCGCGCACGGCGAGGGCGAGCAGTTCGTCCGAGCCGTTGCCCACGATGATCTGGTCCGGGGAGCAGCCGTGGAGCGCGGCCAGCGCGGTGCGCACGGCAAGCGCCGAGGGATCGGGATAGAGCCGCAGGCGTCCGTCCACCGCGTCCCGGACCGCCTTCAGCACCTTGGGGGAGGGCGGGTAGGGGTTCTCGTTGGTGTTGAGCTTCACGAGACCCTTCACCTTGGGCTGTTCGCCGGGGACGTAGGCGTGGATCCGGTTGACCAAGGGACGCACGAGTCTCGAGGGCGAGGGCGGGGCGGTTTTCTTCGGCACGATGGGCACGGTGTACCAGCCGGGGATCCGCAGGCCAACCGCGGAAGCCGTCGAGCAGGGGTAAACCAGAGGATTAGCCGGGTTGACGGACCTTGCACCCGGCACTTGCCAGCCGGGTGGCTGCTCCTACGGTGGCAACCCCCCGCGGGCAGCGGGCCCGACCTACATGAGCCAAGGATCCCTGCAGCATCCCGACCGTTTCACCCTACGCCACATCGGACCCCGTCCCGGGGAATTGGATGACATGGCTCGCACCTGCGGGTACGGATCGATGGACGCGCTGGTCGATGGCGCGGTTCCATCCACGATCCGCCGGGCCGACGGCATGAAGCTCCCGGAACCGCTTGGGGAGACCGCGGCTTTGGCCCGGCTCCGGTCGATCGCCTCGCGGAACCAGGTGTTCCGTTCGTACATCGGGACCGGCTACCACGACACGATCACCCCGCCGGTGATCCAGCGGAACATCCTCGAGAACCCGGGCTGGTACACCCAGTACACACCCTACCAGGCCGAGATCTCCCAGGGACGCCTCGAAGGCTTGCTGAACTTCCAGACGTTGGTCTGCGACCTCACCGCGATGGAGATTGCCAATGCGTCGCTCCTCGACGAGGCCACCGCCTGCGCCGAGGCCATGACCCTTTGCCGCCGCGCCAAGGAGGCCGACGCCCAACGGAACACCTTCCTGGTCGCGGACCATTGCCATCCGCAGAACGTCGACCTTGTCCGCACCCGCGCCGAGGCGCTCGGACTCAAGGTCGTGGTCGGAGACTGGAAGTCGTTCCAGCCCGACGCGTCCGTGTTCGGTGTCCTGGTCCAATATCCGGCAAGCTGCGGTTCGGTGGAGGATCTCGGTTCGCTGGTCGCGGCAGCCCACACCGCTGGTGCGCTTGTGGTGGTGGCGGCCGACCTGCTCGCGCTGACGCTGCTGAAGCCGCCCGGGGAGTTCGGGGCCGACGTGGTCGTCGGAAGTGCTCAACGATTCGGCGTGCCGCTCGGCTATGGCGGGCCCCACGCCGCCTTCTTCGCGACCCGCGACGCCTTCAAGCGGTCCATGCCGGGCCGCCTGGTCGGCGTCTCCAAGGATGCCCGCGGACGTCCTGCACTCCGGCTTTCGCTGGGAACCCGTGAGCAACACATCCGCC
Source organism: uncultured Verrucomicrobiota bacterium (assembly GCA_903930165.1). Classification (GTDB taxonomy): domain Bacteria; phylum Verrucomicrobiota; class Verrucomicrobiia; order Limisphaerales; family UBA9464; genus SXXZ01. The sequence continues at coordinate 3,323 of CAIYXO010000911.1, forward strand.
GGGAGAAGGCGACCTCGAACATCTGCACCGCGCAGGCGCTGCTCGCCAACATGGCC
>CAIYXO010000912.1 GCA_903930165.1 uncultured Verrucomicrobiota bacterium
AAAAATTGGGAAACCGAAACTGCTTCAACGGAGCGAGGGAAATCCTGTCCGTTGCGATCCACCGATCCTCAAACCAGTCTGGGGTCGAAGGCGAACGGCGTCGGCTTGCCGATGACGATTCCCTCGAATCCCGGATGCGCCGGGTTGAGCAGGTAGTTGCTCTCCCCGGGGATGATCACGCTGGGAACCTCCAACACGGCCGAACGGCTTTCCTGCACCCACCGGTCACCGATTCCCTGCGTGGACCTCGGAGGCGGCTGCTGGGTCCAATCGGGAGGCCACTCCGTCCGAGGCAGGACCTCCAGCAGGTCCTCGTCGAAGTCCAACGGGACGGCCAGGTAGCGGAAGAACGTCGGCGGGTTGAGATGGACCAGGCACTCGAGCGCGGCGAGCGAGATGGAACCGCTGACGTAGACCATGCGGGTGCCCCGGGAATTCCAACGGCCGCCGAAAAGACGCGCACCTTCACCGTCGAACGCGGTGGCCGCGTGCTTCTCCCGGACGATGCGCCAAGCCCGGCGCATCAGGAATAGACCCCGTGCTCGATGCGGCCGAGGAGGTCTTCCACCTCACGCGCCCCGACTTCCGTCTCCGCATAGACCAGGGGGATCTCGCCTCCGAAACCGACCTGCGGCGAGGTCAGCCATCGCCTTCCGGCCTCCAGGGATTCCATCACCGAGGCCGCGCGGCCCAAGAGCCGGGCAAAGCGCACAACCCGGTCGGATTCGGCGGTGTCCAGCCGTCCGGAAGCCTTCCGCCGGTGCAGGGTCGCCTTGGAGATCCCGAGCATCGGCGCCAACCGTTCCATCGGCAGGTCGAGACCGCCACGCAGGGCGTCCAACTCGCCCACCGACAGCCCGGCCTTGAGGCGCGGAATGAGCATCGACGCGGAGAGAGGCGCCGCGTCGCCGCCCAAGCCACGGATCCACCGGTTGACGATCCCGCCGTTGGAACCCGTCGACCTGCGGCTCCGGGACCCGGCTCCCCGGCCCCCGATGGGCGCCCCGGCAAACCCGGTTTCCGCTGCGGCTTGTCTCATCTGAGACGAATGTTCAGATCAAATGGGACAACCGTCAAGCTCCTGTCGGACTTCCTGCTGACCGGAACGATGCAGTTGGGATCCGCACGCGAAGCCGCAAATCCGCTGGGAAGCGTAGGGAGCCGGACGCTGGTTCCCGGAGGCGGAACCTGACACCTGGTGTCGATCGATTTCTCAGCCCCACACCGGCGCATCGTCGGCGCCTTGGCGGAGCCGCGTGAGGTCGGTCTTCGTTCCCGTCGAATTGTTCCGACTGAAGGGTGGAAGGATTCAGCGGCGAAAGACCCAGGAGAGACCCTGGATGCGTCCGGACAATGGGCAACGAACAACGGGCAACTTGCAAAGAAACAAACCCAACTACTGGCTCCGCACGCGGAAGAAGACCGGGCGGGAGTCGTTGCGGGAATGCCACGTTCCCAACGGGAACTCGAAGTCGGTGAAGCGGCTCACGTCATCGGGGTCCATCAATGTTCCACAGAACCCCGGAGGAGTTTCGTGATAACACATCGGAAAGCCCACCCGGTAGTCGGCCATCGTCTCCCAGGAGGCCAAATCAAAGGACCTCTGAAGGGCATGACTACGGCCGCTCTCCAGCCGCAGCTTCAAAGACGGACGGGCCCCGGACAAGAGGGACACCCGAGTCGTCGTCCGAGAAGGCTTCACATCCAACACGATTCTCCGAGGAAAAGACCGGCACCCGCCGGATATCGGTGGGTCCTGCAACGGATAGCGCATCCCCAACTCCACACGCCCGATGAACGGCCTCTTCAGACGGAGGGTGGTTTGGCCCACCGTGCCTTCCACGGACACCAGCGACGTCTCCGCGGACGACTGCCTGGGATCGAGCGTGACCGATTCCGTGGAGCCCGCGACGACGACCTGAGTCAAACCTCCGGTGGACGGACCCGTGAGCGACATCGGATTGCCCGTGGTGATGCGGCGAATCGCCGCCCCGATCGGCTCGTCGCCCGTGGCCTCCGGCGGGAATTCGACGGGTTGTGTCTCCAGGAATGGGTACCAGGGG
>CAIYXO010000913.1 GCA_903930165.1 uncultured Verrucomicrobiota bacterium
GGCCGCGGTGTCCACGAGAACCCGCGCCGGGTCCTCCTTCAGCAGGTAGCCGTCCGCGCCGCTCCGCACCGCCTCGGCCACCAACGCGGCCTTGCCGAAGGAGGTCAACAGGCCGCAGCGCGTGGACAACCCCAGCTTCCGGACTTCCCGGATCACCTCGAGACCGCTCAGGCCCGGCATCTGGTGGTCCAGCAACGCGATCCTCGGTGGCATTTCGGCCAGCTTCCGCAACGCTTCGTCGCCTCGTGCCGCCTCGGCCACGACCACGAACCGGCCGTCGCGGAGGAGCAGGGAACGCATTGCCTCCCGAAACATCGGATGGTCGTCCGCGATCAGGACGGTGATGGCATCGGTGCTCATCTCTGGGTGAAGGGTCGGCCGATCTCCATCCGTACGCGAGTGCCGGTTCGGGGCGAAGAATCCACGGTGAGCCGTCCGCCGATCCATTCGGCATGGTCCTGGAGGAACCGGACGCCGAGGTGGCCCTCGGGAACCTTCGCGGGTTCGAAGCCGCATCCCGCGTCGACCACTTCGAGCCGGACCGACCGGCCGTCGTCGGACACGGCGATGGAGACCTCGGGGGCGCCGGAATGGCGGCAGGCATTGCCACCGGATTCCTGGGCGATGCGGTAGAGAGTCTCCCGCACGGCCTCCGGAACGTCGTCCCGCAACTGCACCGAAGTGCGGACGGGGACGCCATGGCGTTCCGAAAGCCGGCGGCCGAGCGCCTCGAGCGCCTCCGCGATGCCGACCTCGCGTGTGGTCAGGGGCTGCAGGTCCTCGGCGACGCGGCGCAGGTCACGGGCGGTGTGGAGCAGGCCTGAGGAGACCCGGTCCAGCCGTTCCGCGGCGGCGTTTCCGTCGAGGCCGTCCATCGAGCGGTCGGACTGGAGCCTCCAGTATTGGATGTCCTGCAGTACGCCGTCGTGGAGTTGGCGTCCGATCTGGCGTCGTTCCTCGGAATGGGCGGCGACCAGTCGTTGTCCGAGTTCGGCCTGGGCGTTGCGGGCGCGGACGTGCTCGCGGAGCAGGGAACCGGCAAGGAGGGTGAGGAAGGCGAGGATGGAGAGGTCCGTGGGCGACCACCTCAAGGCGGCGAAGGGGAGGAACGGCCAGATTCCGAGCGCGGCGACGGAGAGGCTGCCGGCGGTCAGGGCGAGGGTGCCGACGAGGGTGGCCATGGCGACCGCACGGCGTTCGGGTGGAGCCCGGAGGCACTGGGCGGTGACGGCCACCTGCATGAAGGCCGCATAGCCCGCGTACACCTCCATGAACGCCTCCATGTCGGAGACGAACTGGAGGGAGACCGGGAAGAACGCGACGAGACCCACCGTGGCCCAGGAGTCCCACAGACGCGACGGGCTCCCGAGGTTGTGGGAGAAGCCATAGATCGCGGCGGCGTTCAAGCCGGCGGCCACCCAGCCGATCAGCGGCAGCAACGGGCGCATCGGCCCGAGGTCGATCGAGTTCCACCACTGGGTGTGGATGAGCGTCAGCACACCCAGCAGCATCGCGGGAACGGCGGCGCCCCGCAGGATCCGGGTGCGGTCGCCGACGAGACGGAAGAGCAGGGGAATGGCGGCCCAGCCGAAGCAGAGGGCCGCCAGGCCGATGCGGATGACTTCACGTTGGAGCTCAGTATGGGTCCACAGCGGGATGAACCTGCGCGCCGGGAACACGCCGACGGGGCCTCCCAGGATCCCGCCTTCGCCTGAGAAGTTCATCACACGCACGGCGAACAGGTTCGATCCCGGTTGCACGAGACCCGGGGGCACCAGCGCGCCGTGGACGAAGAACTGCCCGGTCACTTCGTGGACGGTGAAGGAACCGTACGCGCCGACCTGGGTTCCGTTCACCCACAGCTCCGAGATGTTTCCGACGAATCCGGCGGAAACCGCCCAGGTGTTTTCGGCGGAATTGGTCGGGGCCTCGAACCAGATGCGGTACCAGCCGCGGTCGCCGACCTTCCATGGCATGCCGAGTTCCTGGGAATGCCATCCGCGATCGAGCCGGGCCGCCTTCCAGGCGGATTCGGCGAGCGAAGGTTGACCCCAGGCGGGATCGTCGCCGGCCCGGAACAGCGATCTGAGCATGGGCAATCCCTGCGTCGGCGCAGGAAGGGCGGGTTCCTGCGCGGCGGAGTCCGGGAGGACGCGAGGTGCGCCCGTGAGCAGCAGCAGCAGACACCACCAGCGCAGGATGCCAAACCCGAGCGGACCTTTCCCCCGGCATTGCGGGCCGGTGGGCGCCGTCGATGCGTGGTGACGGGTCACGTGACGGGATCCTGCGGGATGTGGAAGACCGGAACACGCAGAAACCGCGTCCCCGACGGTTCGGTTTCCGCGCCCTTGTCGGCCGAGGGCATCCCTCTAGTGTCTCCGCCATGGCGGGAAGCTCCGAGAATCCGGCACCCGCGATCGACACCGATCCGGAGGCCAAGACCGCGAAGGAACCGGGTTACCTGGTCGTCTGTTGGGACGACCCGGTGAACCTCATGAACTACGTGACCCATGTCTTCCAGAAGGTCTTCGGCTGGGACCGCGCGAAGGCGGAGCGCCACATGATGGAGGTGCACGAGAAGGGGAAGAGCGTGCTGGTCCGCGAGGACTTCGAGATGGCGGAGTTCCACGTCCATGCCTTGCAGGGCTATTCCTTGAACGCCACGGTGGAACAGGACGCGTGAGACTGCTTTCCAAGGAGGACGGTACGACAGTCTGGCACCTGCGTGCGGGCCAGAGGGATCTCCTGCTGTTGTTGTTCGAGGCGGCGATCACCCGGCCAGGCAGGAGCCCAGGTCTCAGCCGGCAATCCCCGGAGCTCGATGCCCGATACCGGGCCGACCTGGTCGAACGGCTTGAGGAAGGCCGAGCCGGCAACCACCGCGTCCTGACCGGATCGCTGAGGGATCCCGTCCAGTGCATCGCCGCGGACGAGGGCCACCGTTGGTCCTTGGATCCCGACCAGACCGAGATGCTGCTCCAGTCGCTGAACGAGATCCGGATCGGCGCATGGGAGCGTCTCGGATGCCCGGTCGGCGAGGAAGACCGTGTCGAGGTGGTCCCCGGGACGGTGGAGTTCCTCGACCGCTGGATCCTCGAGCTTTCGAGCCGCTTCCTGAATGTCGTCCTCCGTGGACTGGATCCGGAGTGAATCCGCATGGTGACCTTCCTTGACGAACGGCTCTGGTTCCCGGATCCGCGGAAGTCCCGCGATGACGGCCTGGTCGCGGTGGGAGGAGACCTGACGGTGCCCCGGATGCTGCTCGCCTATCGGAGCGGGCTTTTCCCTTGGTCCGCGGAACCCATCACGTGGTGGAGTCCCGATCCCCGTGCCGTCTTCGAGATCGGGGGCCTCCACATCGGTCGCTCCCTCGCCCGCACGTTGAAGAAGGCACCCTACCAGGTGACCTATGACCGGGCGTTCGACGCGGTGATCCGGTGCTGCGCCATGGTTCCCCGCAAGGATTCCGCCTGCTGGATCTCGGATGCCTTCATCCATGCCTACAACGCCCTGGCCCGAGCGGGACACGCCCACAGCGTGGAATGCTGGAAGGATGGCGTCTTGGTCGGAGGCATCTATGGCGTGTCGATCGGGGCCTTCTTCGCCGGGGAATCGATGTTCCATCGGGCGGACGACGCCTCGAAGGTGGCGTTGGTGCACTTGGAGCGCCGTTTGGCGGAACGGGGATACCGGTTGTTCGACACCCAGATGCTCACTCCGACCACCCGTCAGTTGGGTGCCCGGGACATTCCCCGGTCGGACTACCTGAAGCGGCTGGCGGCAGCGGTGGAAGTCTCCTGTCGTTTCGATTGATTGCGCCCCGTTGTCGGTGGATTGCGGGACTTTGTGAAAAACTTCACAAAACCCTCTTGCCGCTCCGGGAGACGCAAACATAGTTTCGCCCCGTCTCGGGGAATCCTCCCCGTCCCTTGTCTTTTATGGATGTCTCCTCCCCAGCCTCCGGCCGTGGTCCGTCCACCGCGGAATTCGGATACAACTCGAAGATCGAGGGTGAAGTCGTCCATACCACGGTGGACGCGGCCCTGAACTGGTTCCGCAAGAACTCGCTGTGGCCGATGCCGATGGGACTCGCCTGCTGTGGCATCGAGCTGATGGCGGTCGGCGCCAGCCGGTTCGACATCTCGCGCTTCGGTTCCGAGGTGATGCGTTTCTCGCCCCGCCAGTCGGACGTGATGATCGTGGCCGGCACGGTGACCTACAAGATGGCCTTGGCGGTCCGGCGTATCTACGAGCAGATGGCCGAGCCCAAGTGGGTGATCGCCATGGGCGCCTGCGCCTCCACCGGTGGCATGTACCGCAGCTACGCGGTGCTTCAGGGGGTCGACAACATCCTGCCCGTCGATGTCTACGTGGCCGGATGCCCGCCACGTCCCGAAGCGCTGCTCGACGCCTTGATCCGCCTGCAGAACAAGGTCTCCAAGGAACCCATCACCCGCGATCTCAAGCGCGACGCCGCCCCGGAGAAGTACGGCTCCTTGGGTATCGAGCTCGGAGAACGGGGAGAGGTACTTCAACGTTAAACCCAAGATTTCGTGGCCACACCCATTGAATTCGCGAACCAGCTTCGCGAGAAGTTCGGCGAGTTGTTGTCCGCTCCGGTCGAGTTCCGGGGCGAGGCGACCCTCACTGTTTCCGACCCGACCCGGATCGTCGAGGTCTGCCTGTTCGCCAAGAGCTCCCTCGGCTTCGACATGTTGTTGGACCTCAGCAGCATTGACAACTACGGCGAGGACCCCCGCTGGACCGTCGTCTATGAGCTCTACGGCACCGGGCATCATGTCCATCTGCGCCTGAAGACCTCGGTCGGCGAGGAATTGTCGGAGGTTCCGACCGTATCCGGCGTGTGGCGGACGGCAGATTGGCACGAGCGTGAGATCTACGACATGATGGGCATCCGGTTCTCGGGGCATCCCGACCTGAGGCGCATCCTGATGTGGGACGGCTACCCGTACTTCCCGCTGCGCAAGGACTTCCCCCTGGCGGGCAAGCCCACCGAGCTGCCCGACATCGCCTTCACCCGGTCCGCCCCCCTCGAAGGTGGACCCTTCGTCACCGTGGCCGGCGGCAAGGACGCCATCGCCCGCGAACCCCGCGTCCGGAATCCCGAAGAGTAAGCCATGGCCACGCAGACCATCGAATTCAAGGACCCCGCGGCCCGCGCTTCCGCCGCGGTGGCGGCCGCCTCCGACGACGACATCCAGGATCTCAAGGGCGACAAGCTCGTGCTCAACATGGGCCCGTCGCATCCGTCCACGCACGGAGTGTTGCGGATCCTCGTGGAGATGGACGGTGAGACCATCACCAAGGCGATCCCCGACGTCGGCTACCTGCATCGGGGCGACGAGAAGATCGCCGAGAACATGACCTACAACCAGTTCGTGCCCTACACGGACCGGTTGGACTACCTCGCGCCGCTCGCGAACAACGTCGCCTACGTCCTCGCCGTCGAGAAGCTGATGGGCATCGATGGCGCGATCCCGCCGCGCGGTCAGTACCTGCGGGTCATCTGCTGTGAGCTGGCCCGCATCTCGGCCCACCTGCTCGGCTTGGGCGCGTTCGCGATGGACGTCGGCGCGCTGACGGTCTTCCTCCACACCTTCACCGAGCGGGAGAAGATCTACAACCTGTGCGAGTCGCTGACCGGCGCCC
>CAIYXO010000914.1 GCA_903930165.1 uncultured Verrucomicrobiota bacterium
CGCGAGTGGCGCATCCATTTCCACATCCCGCTCCATGCCGCCCCGACCCCGCTGTTCGGCACCACGGCGGACCACCTCACCGGCGTGCTCGACGTCCTCCGTCAACAGCCGTCCCTCTGCCAGCATTTCGAGATGGAGACCTACACCTGGGAAGTCATGCCCGCGGACCTGAAGCATCGCAACGTCGTGGACCAGTTGGTTGGCGAATACGAATGGACGCTCGCCCGGTTCGCCGAGCGCGGCTTCCTCAGGCTTTGAAGGAGCCCCTGTCCATGAACCGCCGAGCCCGGTCCTCCACAGGTCCGAAGCGGCTGGCCTGCCTGCTTGCCGCCCTGCTGCCGGGCTGCGGCCCCTCGGAGCCCTCATCCAAGGGAGCCGATGAATCGGTGACGCCAGCCGTCGCCACCGCAGAGACCGGAAGTTCCGGCGATGAAGCCGGCATGGTCTGGATCCCCGGGGGCGAGTTCTGGATGGGAGGTCCCGACGACGCCTCCATCTCGGCGGTCCGTTCACGGCTTCAGCCCGGGGAGCCGGTCTGCAGCGGGTTGGTCGACGGCTTCCGGGACTCGGGCCCTGGCCATCGGGTGCGGGTGGATGGCTTCTGGATGGACCGCACGGAAGTCACCAACGAGGAGTTCGAACGGTTCACTCGTGCCACCGGCTACGTCACGGTCGCCGAGAGGAAGCCGGACCCCGCCGATTTCCCGGATGCCGACCCGGCATTGCTGGTGCCGGGATCGGTCGTCTTCCACCCACCCGCCGAACCGGTCACACACGAGAATCCCCTCGCTTGGTGGCGCTATGTTCCCGGAGCCGACTGGCGACACCCCGATGGACCCGGATCCTCACTGGGGGGTCGGATGCGGCATCCGGTGGTCCATGTGGCTTTCGAGGACGCAGAAGCCTTCGCGAGGTGGGCCGGGAAGCGGCTTCCGACCGAAGCCGAGTGGGAACGCGCCGCGCGGGGCGGGGTCGAGGGTCAGCCCTATCCTTGGGGCAACTCGCTTCTCGTCGACGGCCGCTGGCAATGCAACGCCTTCCAGGGAACCTTCCCTGGCGGAGACAGCGGCGACGACGGCTTCCGGGGCTGTGCTCCGGTCGGAAGCTACGCCGCGAACGGCTATGGCCTCCTGGACATGTCCGGCAACGTCTGGGAATGGTGTTCCGACTGGTATCGGCCCGACACCTACCGACTCGCCTCCCTCACGTCGGAGTCCAATCCGAAGGGACCGCCCACCAGCTTCGATCCCGACGAACCCGGAGTCCGAAAGAGGGTGCACCGGGGTGGCTCCTTCCTCTGCTCGGCCCAATATTGTTCGAGGTTCCTCGTGGGAACCCGGGGCAAGGGTGCGGTGGACACCTGAGCCAACCACGTCGGGTTCCGCTGCGTGCGCATCGCACCGGCGCCGGGCGCCCCTTCGGCCGTCACCCAGCCTTCCACCAGGGCCGCCTCAGAGTTCTGAATCCGGATGCTTGCGGTCCAGCTGCCGCGGACGCTGGTCCACCGTGTCGCGGGGTAGCACGGAGGCGAACTGGTTGGTGTCGCCCAGCCTTTGTTTCTCCGCCATGAGTCTCGACTTCAGGTCGGCCAAGACCTTGGCCATGGCAGGATCCGACACCCTGTTGGTCATCTCCTGTGGGTCCGCGACGAGGTCGTACATCTCCCACTGGTCCAGCTTCCAGTAGTGGATCAGCTTGTGGGTGTCGGTCCGGATTCCGTAGTGGGCCCGGGTGTCGTGGTGGCCGGGATCATGGTAGTAGCGGTAGTAGAAGCCGCTCCGCCAGTCCGCGGGCCTGCGCCCCCCGAGGACGGGAACCAGGCTCCTGCCCTGCATTTCCGGCGAGGCCGGAGCGCCCGCGATCTCGAGGAACGTCGGGGCGAAGTCGCAGTTGATGGACAGCGCATCGCTCGTGGAGCCGGCGGCGACCACGCCCGGCCAACGGACCAGCAGCGGCATCCGGATGGACGGTTCGTACATGAATCGCTTGTCGTAGAGGCCGTGCTCCCC
>CAIYXO010000915.1 GCA_903930165.1 uncultured Verrucomicrobiota bacterium
CGGGCCGGCGAACTCGCTCATGTCGAAACGTTGGAGCCGGGAGGCATCCCCGAAGATGTATTCCGCCAACGCCCGGGCGAGTTCGGTCTTTCCGACGCCGGTCGGTCCGACGAAGAGCAGGACCGCAAACGGCTTCTGCGGATCGTTCAGCCCCGCCTTGATCAGCGTGACGGTGTCCGCCACCGCGGACACGGCCTCGTCCTGTCCGAGGATCCGGCTCTGGAAGAAGGAGGCCATCACAGCCGGATCGAGGGGCGTGGCGTCGTCGAGAAGGTCCGCCGGAATGCCGGTCGACACCGAAAGGGTCTCCAACACGTCACGCCGGGTGGCGGCACGACCGCGTTCGTGGGCGGCGGCGAGCACCGCCCTCAGCAACGGAACGGAGCTTCCCGGTCGGGCCAAGTGTCCGAGGAAGGCCTCGCCCATTTCCTGGAGCGAACCGAGGACCGGATCTCCCAGCAATGCTTCGTCCGAACCGCGGACCTCCATGAGGATTCCGCGCGTCTCCTCGACAGTCGGCTCCTCCACCAGCACCCGGTCGAAGAGCCGCCGAAGCGCGAGGTCCGAACCGAGCCCCCTCTCGAACTCGTCGAGGGTGCTCTCCCCCAGGATCAGCAGGCTTCCGTCCTCCAGGTACGGGGCGAGAGCCGTGGCGACGTTCGCATCGGACTTGGACCAGCGCCCCATCGCCGCCAGGTCCGAAAGGTTCGGGATGTAGAGCAGGACCCTTCGCGGCCGGCGCACCGCCTCGAGCAGCTCCGACACCTTGGTCTCCCAGTCCCCGACATAGCGCGTCCCCGCCATGAAGTCGGTCGGCGACATCCGTACCACGCGCCAGGCGCCGTTCTCGGGTCGGGCGAGGAAGCGCACGAGTTCGTGGACGAGGGTCGTCTTCCCGGTTCCCGATTTCCCGATCAGGACGACCGACCGGGGTTTCGGGGACAACAGGCGTGCGGCGAGGGTTTCCACGGCCCGTTCGAGCCGGAAGCCGCGGGCCAGCGAGCCAGCGGTCGACTGGACCGTGATGTCGGTGCCGAAGCGGGCGAGTTCCCTCGGGTCGACCGTCGCGTCGGTGCTCGAGGCGAGCCACGCCTTCAGACGGGGAACGCGTTCCATCGCTGCGACGGGCTTGCGCGCGGCCGACAACACCTCCGCCTCCACGGCCCAGCCGGTTGCTCCGCCTTCGGGAACGGCGGCCAAGGCCTTCTCCAGTTGCTCCGCGCAGGTGCTCCGGACGTCCGCATCGCTGTCCGATCCCAACGCCCGCAGAAGTCCTCCCACGGTCCGGGCGATCTCGACGTCGGCGAGCGACTTCGCGGACTCCTGACGCACGGACCAGTCCGAATCCGAGGCGAGCTTCTCGAGGAGGACGTCGGTCAGGGCCGGATTCCCCGCGGCCGCCTCGACGGCCGCCTCCCGCACTTCCGAGCTGGAGTCCGTCGCCAGTCGCCTCAACGCGTCCGTGGACTCCGATCCGGGGATCTTCCTGAGTATCCCGGGGAGCCCGGCGCGTACCCGTTCGCTGGTGTCGGTGATCCTCCGGAAGATCTCCGGCATCGGCACGGCTTCCGGCCGTTCCTCAAG
>CAIYXO010000916.1 GCA_903930165.1 uncultured Verrucomicrobiota bacterium
AACGACTCCGACCCCGAGGCCGAGTTCGAGGAGACGGTCAACAAGTCGAAGGCCATGCGGCGAGCGGTGGCAGTCGCCGAGACCTTCGCCGCCTCCGGCGCCTGATCTTCCTGCGCCTTCCCGTCCGCCGTCCCACGACCCGGGACGCCAGTTCCCGACCCGCATGAACCAGCAGGACCTCATCCGCCTCGGCGTCCCGCCCGGCGAGACCATGCGGCGCGGCGTGGACTTCATCTCCCGCTACATCCTCAAGGGTCGCGACCGCGCGGCCCTGCCCGCCGTGGTCGAGGCGGTCGTCTCCGCTCCCGCGGACCACGTGAAGGATCCGTTGGCCGGGGAGTTCGCGAAGGCCCTCCTGCGTTCGCCCCGGATCATCCGGCCCGCCTCGGCACCATGGCGCCAATGGGGACAGGGCCTGGAGCCCGAGGCGGTGAACCAGCTCGCCCGCGCCTGCCAGCTGCCGGTCGCCGTGGCCGGTGCCCTCATGCCCGACGCCCATGTCGGCTACGGACTCCCCATCGGCGGCGTCCTCGCGACCGCCGGTGCGGTGATCCCGTACGCGGTCGGGGTGGACATCGCCTGCCGCATGAAGCTGACCGTGCTCGACCTGCCGGTCCGCGACTTGGAAAGGAAGCGGGACCGGCTGATCGGTGCCATCGAGGCGGAGACCCGCTTCGGCATCGGCGCCCACTTCGAGCGGCGCCGCGAACATCCGGTGATGGACGAGGACTGGTCGGTGAGCCCGGTCACCGCGAAGAACCGCGACCGTGCCGCGGCCCAGCTCGGGACCAGCGGCAGCGGCAACCACTTCGTCGAGTTCGGCACCCTCGACGTCCGCGAGGAAGCACCCGGGAAGTCCGGCAGTCCCGGCCTCGCCCCCGGCCAATACGTGGCCCTCCTGTCGCACAGCGGCAGCCGCGGCGCGGGCTCGGCGGTCTGTGAGCACTACTCGGAGATCGCCATGGCGCGTCATCCGGAACTGGCCCGCGAACACAAGCACCTCGCCTGGCTCGACCTCGACTCCGTCGAAGGCCGCGAATACTGGGGCGCCATGGAACTGATGGGCCGCTACGCCGCGGCCAACCACGCGCTCATCCATCGCCACGTCGCGGAACACCTCGGACTCGAGGTCCTCGCCGACGTCGAGAACCACCACAACTTCGCCTGGAAGGAGGCCCACGTCATCCAGGGCGAGACCCGCGAGGTCGTGGTCCACCGCAAGGGCGCGACGCCGGCGGGAGCCGGCGTGCTCGGGGTCATTCCCGGTTCCATGGCCGCGCCGGGATACGTGGTGCGGGGACGGGGAAACCCGGAGTCGCTGAACTCGGCCTCCCATGGCGCCGGCCGCGTCATGAGCCGCTCCAAGGCCCTGGACACCTTCGAGTGGTCGAAGGTGAACCGCGTGCTGAAGGACCGCCACGTCCACCTGATCTCCGCCGGACTCGACGAGGTGCCCGGCGTGTACAAGGACATCCACGAGGTCATGGCCGCCCAGCAGGACCTCGTGGAAGTGCTCGCGGAGTTCCAACCGCGCCTGGTCAAGATGGCCCCGAGCGGTGAACGCGCGGAGGACTGAGGCGATCCGGAGGGGGCGGTCACGCGAAGCCGCAAAGCCGCCGGAGACCGGATCAGGAATCGGGGAATCGGGAAATGCCGCAGCTTGGCAGCCGCGGCTACTGGCAGAGGATCAGGTAGCCCGGGTCCGGAACCGCGAACGCCTTGGCGCCTTCGCGTGTTGGCGTGAGGTCCCGTCCAATTCCTACCGTGCGATGCCGCACTGGTACTCGAACCACGCCGGGTTCAGCGAACCCAACGGGCCCTTGAGCTTGGCGAGTTCCTCGGCCGGACCGTGGATCTCGAGCCGTACCAGCGAAGACAGGGTCAGCATCCGGTCCAGCAGCGCCCCGACGTTGGTCAGGTGCGTCAGGACGCCGTCCGCGTCGGTGTAGGCCTCGCGGCAGAAAACCTCGTCCCCGTTGAGCGTGAACTCGTAGTAGAGCGCCTTCTCCTCGGCCGAGGTCTTGTCGACGAATTCGCGGAGCAGGGCCTTGGCGGTGTCGAGGTTGCCGGGGTGGACCTTGAAGTAGGGATGCAGGCTGACGGATTTCATGGTGTGTGTGCCTTCTTGGAGTGGTTGCTGAAGCGGGAAGTCGAAGCAGGACGGTTCAGCCGAGTCCGCAGTTGGCCTTGGCGCGCTGGAGCGTCTTCTGGGCGACGGCTCGGGCCCGCACGGCGCCGTCGGCGAGGACCGCGCGGACCTCGTCCGGCCTCGACGCCAGTTCGGCGCGCCGGGCGCGGAACTCGGCGAAGTGGTTCCAGTACTGCTCGAAGAGTCCCTTCTTCAGGTCGCCGTAGCCCATGCCGCCGGCGCGCAGACGGTTCTCGTAGTCGGCGGCCACCTCGGGCGTCGCCAACAGCTTCAAAAGCTGGATCGCGATGTTCTTCTCCGCGTCCGGCTTCGGCTCCTCCGGGGTCCGGCTGTCCATCTGGATGCCCATGATCCGCTTGCGCAGCGGCTTCTCCTCGCCGTGCAGCTCGATGGTGTTGCCGTAGCTCTTGCTCATCTTCTGGCCGTCGAGCCCGGGAACCACGGCGACCGACTCTTGGATGCGCGGCTCGGGCACCACGAAGGTCTCGCCGTACGTGTTGTTGAACTTGATGGCGATGTCGCGGGTGACCTCGAGGTGCTGCTTCTGGTCCTTGCCCACAGGCACCACGTTCGTGTCGTAGAGGAGGATGTCCGCAGCCATCAGCACCGGATACGCGAAGAGGCCGTGGTTCACTGCGCCGACGTCGCCGTCCGCGAGCTTCGCCACCTTGTCCTTGTAGCTGTGGCACCGCTCCAGGAGGCCCATCGGCGTGACCGTGCTCAACAGCCAGGCCAGCTCGGTGTGTTCCGGCGTGTCGGACTGGCGCCAGAAGACGCAGCGCTTCGGATCCAGCCCGGCCGCGAGCCAATCCAACGCCACGTCGAACGTGTACTGACGGCGCTTCGCGGCGTCCGTGAGGGACGTCATCGAGTGGTAGTCGGCGATGAAGTAGTAGGCTTCGCCCTCCTCCTGGAGGCGGATGGCCGGGAGCATGGCGCCGAAGTAGTTGCCCAGGTGCAGGGCACCGCTCGGCTGGATGCCGGTGAGAACACGCATGACGGAACCATGCGGAACCCGGAGGCGGCAGGGCAAGGGAGCAAGGGGCAGGGGAGGCGTCGGGAGGAAAGAGCAGGGAGCAGGGAGCCAAGAGCGGGGAGCGCGCCGACCAACGGACAACT
>CAIYXO010000917.1 GCA_903930165.1 uncultured Verrucomicrobiota bacterium
CCGCTGAGGGTTCCCGCCTGGTACACGGGACCGAGCGGGGCGAGGCGGTCCATGACGTCGGCCCTTCCGCCGAACGCCCCGACCGGCAGACCGCCGCCGATGATCTTGCCGAAGCAGCTCAGGTCCGGCGTCAGCCCGAACACCCCCTGCGCACCGGCCGGGCCGAGCCGGAAGCCGGTCATGACCTCATCGGCGATGAGCAGGGTTCCGTGTTGGAGGGTCAGTTCCCGGAGCAGTTCGAGGAAGCCGGGCCGGGGCAGATACAACCCGGCATTGGCAGGAACGAGTTCGAGGATGACCGCGGCGAGCCGGGAACCGTGCTCCTCGAAGGCGGAACGGAGAGCGTCGGGATCGTTGAAGGGCAACACCATCGTGTGGCGGGCGAAATCCGCCGGCACCCCTGCCGAATCCGGGTTGCCCAGCGTCAACGCGCCGGAACCGGCCTTCACCAGCAGCGAATCCGCATGGCCATGGTAGCAGCCGTCGAACTTGAGGATCGCATCCCGACCGGTGAAGCCGCGGGCCAACCGGATGGCCGACATCGTCGCCTCGGTGCCGGAGTTGCAGAACCGGATCTTTTCCACCGAAGGCACCATCGACTTCACCCGCTTCGCCAAGGCGGGCTCGAGCGGATTCGGGATGCCGAAGCTGGTTCCACGATCGGCGGCCGACTTCACCGCCTCGATGATCCCCGGGGCCGCATGTCCGAGGATGGCCGGCCCCCAGGTGCCGACGTAGTCGATGTACACGTTGCCATCCACGTCGGTGATCCGGGCTCCGCGGGCCGACTGGACGAAGAACGGGGTCCCTCCCACCGCACGGAAGGCGCGCACCGGCGAGTTCACCCCGCCCGGGATGTGCTTCAGCGACTCGGAGAACAGCGACTCGGATTGGGTGCGCATGGGCGGGGGAGTTGAAGGATGGAAGCGATCGGCGGGCGGGAGATGCTGGGATGGAGTGGGAGAAGAATGACTGAAAAACCAAACCGGACCAAAGCCAACCTCACGGCCCCAGAAACGGCGCCAGCCCTTTTCAACCCTTCAACCAATCAACCCTTCACGTTCCCCCCAAGGCACAACAAAACAACCCCGGGGCTTTGGACCCCGAGGTTGTGTCGAAAAGGGACGGAAGCGACCGTTCAGGCCGCGACAGCAGCCTTCTTCCAGGTGCGCTTGGGCGCCTTGGTGACCATGCCGGCCTTCAGGGCCTTGGCGGAGACGCGGATGAAACGGACCTCGCCCGAGGGCAGGAGGACCTTCACGCGCTGCAGGTTCGGGAAGAACCGGCGCTTGGTGATGGCGGTAACGTGCGTACCGATACCACCTTTCTTCTTCGCCTTACCGGAGCGCCAGATGTGATTGCCTTTCACCGGGCGGCGACCCGTCAGCGGACAAATACGTGCCATAAATCGGAACTTTCTCGTTTAAAGGAGCGGTGGAAGTACCAGTGCGCGCCCCGATGGCGCAAGAACCTTTTTGGTCCACCGCCCGGGAAGGGCAGTCGGCGACGGCCTCCGAAACGCCGTCCGCACCCTTGTCCGGCACCCCGGACTGCTCCAACCTGCGTCCATGCGTTTCATCGGAGGCGTCATCGAAAAACTCCAGCGGCATCCCAAGCGGATCGTGTTTCCCGAGGGCACGGAACCGCGCGTCCTCCAGGCCGCCCGGCAATTCTTCGCCCTGCGTCTCGGCGTGCCGATCCTCCTGGGCGACCGCGCCAAGATCAAGGAGGCCGCCGCCGGCCTCAACGTCTCGCTCGAGGGCATCCGTCTCATCAATCCGGCCGAGAGCCCGGACCTCGAGAGCTTCGTGAAGCGCTTCATGCTGCTCCGCCGCGGCAAGGGCATCGAGGAACAGGAAGCCCGGGAAGCCATGACGAAGCTGAACTACTTCGGGGCCATGATGGTGGCGATGAAGCAGGCGGACGGCATGGTCTCCGGAACCAACGAGATCTCCGGAAGCGTGCTCCGGCCGCTGTTCCAGATCATCAAGGTGGCTCCCCGGACCACCACCGCCTCCTCGTGCATGGTCATGGAGGTCGAGGACACGCGCTTCGGGGAGCGGGGAGTGCTGTTCATGGGGGATTGCGGCGTCATCCCGGAACCCAGCGTGGACCAGCTGGCCGACATCGCGGTGTCCACCGCCAAGCTGGCCCGGCAGATCTCCGGCGTCCGTCCGCGGGTCGCCCTGCTCAGCTATTCGACCAAGGGCAGCGCCACCCAACCGAGCCTGATGAAGGTCAAGGCAGCCACCGGCCTCGCCCAGCAGAAGGCCCAGGAGGAAGGCTTCGAGGCGGACTTCGACGGGGAACTCCAGGTCGACGCCGCGCTGATCCCCGAGATCGCGTCCCGCAAGCTCCCCGACAGCAAGGTGGCCGGCCACGCCAACGTGCTGATCTTCCCCGACCTGAATTCGGGCAACATCGCCAGCAAGCTCATCCAGCACGTCGCCCGCGCCAACGCCTACGGACAGATCCTGCTCGGTCTCGACCGCCCGGCGGCGGACGTCTCCCGCGGCAGCAGCGCCCATGACATCCTCGGCGTCGCCGCGATCGTCGGCCTGCAGAGCATCGAGTACCAGAAACTCTACCCCGGCTCCGGCGTGAACCTGCCCGGGGATCTGTGAGGTGAACGGTGGGACTCGCCAACCTAGGAACCGAAAGCCCCCGGCTGATCGTCATCGCCGGGTGCAACGGCGCGGGAAAGACCACGTTTGCGAGGGAATTCCTGCCAAACGAGGCCCGAGTAGAGCGCTTTCTCAATGCGGACCTGATTGCAGCCGGAGTTTCCCCGCTCAATCCGGAACTTGCCGCACGAAAGGCAGGCCGGATCTTCCTCGATGAGTTCGATGCCATGATCCAAGGGCAGGTTCGATTTGCGATCGAGTCGACACTGAGCGGGAAGTCCTACCTACCGCTTTTCCAGGCGGCGAAAGCCGCCGGGTATGAATTGGTCATCCACTTTCTTTTCCTGCCGGATGCGGACCTCGCGGTCGCCCGGGTTAGGGAACGGGTCAGCAAAGGCGGTCATCACGTTCCAGAACGGGATGTTCGTCGGCGCTTTGAACGAGGGGTTGTGAACTTCTCCACCCTCTATGCGCCGATTGCCGACCTCTGGTTCGTCTGGAACAATCAAACCAGTCCTCCGGGACATCTGGCCGACCAACGCTCGGTACCGACGTCGGGCCTGATGGCACTCCTCCGCAGGAATGGTCTCCGAATTCCATGAGCACCAAAGACCGACGCATCCTTGAAGAGGTTGAGAAGGCGCAGCGTGCATTTGAACGCGTCGCACGGAAGCTTCGCGAAGAAAATGCCCGCTTGGGACTGCCGTTGCTCACGACCTCTCCAAGCCTTGCCACGCCACCGAAGACAGACGTTCAGCCGCGATGAACCTTCGTCCGTCTGCCTCGCTTACCAACGACCGGCGACTCCCGATGCTGGCCGCTTTCCTGTCGTTGGGCGGAGTTGGAATCCGGGAGGCCCTGATATCCTGCAAGGTGCCGTCCGCGGACTTCTGGTCGGTCCCGATCATCGTGTCGGGAGCCCTTTGGGGGATCTTCATCACGATCCGTGGGGGCCGGCATCTCTATGGCGTTGTGGGCCTCGCTTTTCTTGCCGGCTGGCTTGGCCTTGCGCTCACGAATGACCGGGGCCATCGAAACGGGCCGGTCGGAGGTCTTTCCGGTGAATCCATTCCGGCAGCGAAGCCCGCCACCCCCAATTCCGGCCGCTGAAGCCAATCCATGCTCCAGAATTCTCTAACCCCCCGCGTCTTCATCGCGGCGACCCGCCAGAACGACGGCAAGACCACCACCTCGCTCGGCCTGCTCGCCGCGCTCCAGCGCCGCTACGGCCGCGTCGGCTACATCAAGCCGGTCGGCCAACGCTTCGTGGAGATCGACGAGCAGAAGATCGACGAGGACGCCGTCATCATGGACCGCGTCTTCCGCCTGAACTGCCCGCTGGTGGACATGTCCCCCATCGCGGTCGAACCCGACTTCACCCGGAAGTACCTCCAGTCCGCCAACCTCGAGGCGCTCGTCAAACGCATCCACAAGGCCTTCGACCGCGTCGCCTGGGAAAAGGACTTCGTGCTCTGCGAGGGCACCGGACACGCCGGCGTCGGCAGCGTCTTCGACCTCTCCAACGCCGCGGTCGCCAAGCTGCTCAACTCCAAGGTGGTCATCGTCACCCGCGGCG
>CAIYXO010000918.1 GCA_903930165.1 uncultured Verrucomicrobiota bacterium
GGTCCGGCCCCGTTGCACCTGGGTTCCCGCGGACCCGGGCTCCAACCGTGCGGATTCGTCGAAGTCCCCCAGCGCCCCCGTGGGATTGCCCCGTTCCATCCGGACCTGGCCACGGTGGAAGTGGATCCGCGAATCCGGCTCCGTCAGGGCCCGGGTGTAGTCGGACTCGGCTGCGGCGAACTGGCGGCGGGCGAACTCGATGTCCCCCCTGGCCTCCCAGACCTCGGAAGAAAGGTCTGGATCGAGGGTCAGGGCCGTCTTCAGGGACTCCATCGCCTCCTCGTGGCGTTCCATCGCGGTCAGGATCTTCCCGCGGTGGTAGTGGTAGTTGCCCCAATCCGGCGCGAGCCGCAGCGCCCTGTCGATGTCTGCCAAGGCGTCGGGGAGGCGGCCCAGCTCAAGCCGGACCTGCGCCCGAAGGCAATGGGCGTAGGCGTTCTGGGGTTCGACCCGGATCACCTGGGTCAGGTCCGTGTCGGCCTTCTCCCACTGTTTCAGCTCCATTCGCGCGAGTCCAAGGTCGAGGAGGGCTCGGGTGGAGTCCGGATCGATTTCCAGGGTCCTCTCGAACTCGACGACCGCCTCCGCGTGTTTCCCTTGGCCCGAATGCGCCCGGGCGAGTCCAAGGTGATACCGGGCCGTGCCCTGTCGGAGTGCGATGGCCCGCTTCCAGGTCTGCTCCGCGGCCGCGTACCGTTGGATCCGCAATTGGGTGTCGCCCAGCAACTCCAAGGTCTCCATCCAGTCGGACTTGAGCCGTGCGGCTTCCTCGAAGGCGGATTCCGCCTCACGGAACCGGCGCAGCCCGAGCAGGCAGCGGCCCCGGACGAGGTGGGCTGGCCAGAACTCCCGGGAAAGCCGGATCGCCTTGTCGCAATCCCCGAGACCCTCGGCGAAGCGGTCGCGGCGGTCGCGGATCCGGGCCCGGGCGTGCCAGTTCGCCGCGGAGTCCGGCCGGATCTCCAGCACCTGGTCGAAGTCGCGTTCGGCCGATTCCAAGTCGCCGAGTCCCTCATGGGCGCTTCCCAGGACGAATCTCGCCTCGGCCGACTCGGGAAATCGGCGAAGCACTTCGAGCAGGAGGTCACGGGCCTCGGCGAACTCGCGGGCTTCGACCCGTTCGCGGGCCTTGCGGATCGAGGCGTCGGGTTCGGACGCCGACTCCGGAGCATGCCCGGGCCCACGGCCGGCCGTGGTGCCGACGGCGGGGCTTCCGCTTTTGGGAGAAGCCGCTTCCGGTGTTGGCCGGGCCTTTTCCCCGGTGACGCGGCCTTCGTCGGAGTCGGGCTTGCCGCCCGTGGCACCTTGGCGCGCCTGCAGGGTTGCGACCACCAGCAAGGCAAAGGTGCCGAGTCCGACCAGGCTGGCTTTCATGTGCCGGGCAATGGGGGACGACGGTCCGACGCCACCGGTGCGGAGCCGGCCGGATCCGCACCGCAAAGCCGACCGGAAGTCGCCACCCCAGCCGTCGAGCAGCGCCGTCAGTGCCGCCGGGGTCAAGGCGAGTCCCAGCGACTCCAGCGCCTGCTTCAGCCGATCGAGGGCCCGGGCGACCCGCATCCTCGCGGCGTCCTCCGACAAACCGCGTGGCGCACCCAGCTCCCGATGGCTCTTCTCTTCGACGAACCGTTCGAGCAGGAGCACCCGGTCCTCTTCCTCCAGACGCCCCAGGGCCTCGTCGACCCATTCGAGCAGTTCGGGTGACGGGGTTTCCAAGGGCAGGTTCGCGATCGGCGCGTTGGATTCACGAAGATGCCGACGGATCCCGGTGCGCCGCATCTGGAGGGCCACGTGGCGCGCGGTGACGAAGAGCCAACCCCCGGCATCGGGATGTTTCCGCAGCCGCTCGGACTCGCGGGCGAACCGGAGGAACACCTCCTGCGCCGCATCCTCGGCGAGGTGTTCGTCTCCGAGTATGCGCGAGGCGACCCGGCGGATCCGCGGTCCGTGGTGCTCGACCAGCCGTCGGAGGTGCTCTTCCGCCCCAGTCTGGTCCGATTCATCTGGTACCCGATTCATGTGGGAAACGGTGCGGAAACCCTCCGCCCACCGAGACATCGCCGTCCGACGGCCAAACCGAACACCCAATCCGGTTCCGGGTCGCCGCCCGACATGGCCATGGAAGCCGAGGATCCCGTGTGTCCGGCCGATTCGCAATCGAAGGCTCCGGACGGTCTGTGACGCCGCCGGCCCTCGATGGGGTGTCACGGTGTTCCGTGGCGGCCATTCTCCTCGAGGTCCATGCGCGCGAACTGCACCGAGGACCCGCTTTCCGCAACCGAAGGCTTGCGCACTCCACGCTTAGGAGTACCTGTCACTCCAACAATAGTACGTCTACGTATGAATCCCTTGATCGAAGTCGATGTGGTGGTGGTCGGCGCGGGTCCGGCCGGTTGCGCGACGGCGACGGCGCTGGCCATGGAAGGACGTCGGGTGCTGGTGTTGGAGCGCGAGAAGTTCCCGCGATACCACATCGGGGAATCCCTGATTCCGTTCACCTACCAGCCGCTGGAACGCATCGGGATGATCCCGAAGCTCAAGGCCTCCCATTTCACGCGGAAGTACTCGGTCCAGTTCGTGGCGCCCTCGGGACGGGCTTCGCAGCCGTTCTACTTCTACAACCGCTACGACCGGGAGACGGTGGCCCAGACGTGGCAGGTGCTCCGGTCGGAGTTCGACCAGATGATGGTGGACAACGCCCGGGAGAAGGGCGTCGAGGTCCGAGAGGAGACGGAGGTGCTGGAACTGCTGCGCGAGGACGGCGCCCATGTGGGTGTCCGGGCGCGCGGTGCGGACGGCGTCGAGTTCGAGGTGCGGGCGGCGGTCACGGTGGACGCCACCGGACGCGAGGCCATCGCCGCGACCCGCAACGCCTGGCGACGGGGGGATCCGAAGCTCAACAAGGTCGCCGTCTGGACCTACTACGAGGGTTCCAAGCGGGACACGGGCATCGACGAGGGCGGCACCACCGTGGCCTTCATCCCCGACAAGGGATGGTTCTGGTACATCCCCCAGCACGGCAATCGCGTGAGCGTGGGCGTCGTCGCCGACGGCAAATATCTCACCCGCGACGGCCTGAAGGACCCGGAGGCGATCTTCCAGCGGGAGATCCCGCAGAACAAATGGATCCAGGACCACCTCTCTACCGGGAAGGTGTGCGACGAATACTGGCTCACCGCCGAGTACACGTTCCGCTCGGAGTACTGTGCCGACCGCGGGCTGGTTCTGGTCGGGGATTCGTTCGGCTTCCTCGACCCGGTGTTCTCCAGCGGTCTGATGATCGCGCTGAAGAGCGGTGTGGCCGCCGCGGATGCCATCCACGCGGCGCTCACGGCCGGGGACGTCTCGGCGGAGCGGTTCGAGGGCTACGGCGCGATGATGCGCCAGAGCATGGAGAACATGCGGAAGCTCGTGTACGCCTTCTACGATCCGAACGTCAGCTTCAAGACCGTTACCGACGGACGTCCGGAGCTGGCGGCGGACCTCACCGACTGCCTTTCCGGCGACGTCGGCAAGGACTTCAGCCGGATGTTCGCCGCGTTCTCGGAGTACACCACGCTCCCGGCGCCGTTGCCGTACGGCGTGCCGCGCCCTTCCGAGTCGTCCCTTGTGGCGGGCTGAGTCCGTCGTAACCTCGGCGCCACGTGAACCTCGTCCAGATCACGCCCGGCGCCGGCGGCATGTATTGCGGGAACTGCTTCCGCGACAACGCGCTGGTCTCCGAGTTGCGCCGCCAGGGGCACGACACCGTGATGGTGCCGATGTACCTGCCGATGACCCTCGACGAGGCCCCGGCACTCGGGAATTCGCCGACCTTCTTCGGGGGGATCAACGTGTTCCTCTCCCAGAAGTCCGCGCTGCACCGACGGGCACCGGCGTGGTTCCGTCGCTGGTTCGACTCGCCGCGGTTGCTGAAGTGGGCGGCCGGAAAGACGGCGAAGACCCGCGCCGAGGACGTCGGGGAGTTGACCGTGTCCATGCTGCGCGGCGAGTCGGGCAACCAGCACCGTGAACTCGAGGAGATGGTCTCGTGGATGTCGGCCCTGCCGCGTCCCGACGCGGTGTTCCTCTCCAACGCGCTGCTGGCCGGCCTCGCCCGGA
>CAIYXO010000919.1 GCA_903930165.1 uncultured Verrucomicrobiota bacterium
GCGGAAGGGGTTCCGGCAGCCCATCACGTAGATCTCCGGGAGCGTCTTGGGCGTGCCGGGCGGGAACAGGTTGCCGGCGGGGATCGTGTAGGTGCCGTCGGCCTCGGGGTGGATCCGGAGGATTTTGCCGCGGAAGTCGGCGGTGTTGGCCGCGGTGCGTTCCGAGTCGTTCAGTTCATGGCCGCGACGGCGATCGAGCGGGGCATAGCCGTCCGACTTGTCCGCGTAGGTGTAGTCGCCGGTGGAAACATAGAGGTGGCCCGCGCCATCGAAGCCCAGTCCGCCGCCGGAATGGTTGGGCTTGGGAATCAGTGTGGGCACCCGCAAAAGCACCCGCTGCGAGGCCTTGTCCAGCGCCCCTCCGACGACCGTGAAGCGCGAGACGCGGTTCTCGAGCACGCCCGGTGTCGCGTGGTACAGGAAGACCCAGCCGTTGGTCACGAAGCCCGGATGCAACGCCAGGCCGAGCAGGCCATCCTCGGGCCCCGTGAACACGTTCAGCGTTCCGAGTGTGGTCGTGGCCCCGGTGTCCGGAAGCCAGGCCTTCACGGCACCGCGGCGCTCGGCGAACACCACCCGGCCATCGGCGGCCACGTCGAGGGCGATCGGCTCGACCAGGTTGGTTGCCAGGACGGTCCGTTCGAGCCGAGTTCCCGCAGCCGCGGAGTCCGGGGCCATGGCCATGGAAATGACAAGGCACAGCCCCGCAGCGAGGCGGCGGCGACGGGAGTGGAACATCGTGGGCCGGACGATGTGAGCGTGCGTGCGTTTTGCTCAAGCTGTTCCGACTCCAGAATGCGCCTTGGCGCCGGCTTCACGCCGCACCGCACGCAATCAAGGCTCAGCCGCCCTGGCAGTCGCTCCACTTCAGGTCGAAGCGGGCCAGGTACTTGGTCAACCGGTCGGCGTCGTTGGTGTGCTTGCGGGCCAGCCGGGTCACCTGGAACAGCTTCCGGCCGGCCTCGGATTGGCTCTTCGACTCGCGGCACACCCGGATCACGTAGGCGAGCTGGGCCTGGTCGAAGGGATCGATCTCGGCCAGGCGCTTCGACCCCATCACCGACGCCAGCAGCTCCACCCCGTCTTCCCCCGCCTTCGGCTCCGACCAGGCCGCCCGCAGGCGCACCAGTTCCTCGTCGAGGACGGGTGCGGTGATGCGGCCGCCCTCCGCGAGGGTCGCCATGCGGGTCAGCGCGGCGTTGAGGTCCCGGAAGTTCGCGTTCCACCGGGCCTCGGAAGAGTGCGCGAACGCGAGGAACCTCTCCCGGACCTCCTTGCTCATCGTGATGCGGTTGCCGTGCCTGCGGGCGAACTGATCCAGCTCGTAGTCGAGGTTGGGCTCGATGTCCTCGGGGCGCTCGCGCAGGCCGGGCAGCCGGAAAGTCCACAGATTCAACCGGGCCAGCAGGTCCTCGCGGAAGAGCCCTTCGCGGACGCGGTCCTGCAGGTCGCGGTTGGTGCCGGTGATGAGCTGGAAGTCGCTCGTCACCTCGTGGTCGCCACCGAAGGGCGGGAAGCGCTTGTCCTCCAGCGCGCGCAGCAGCATGGCCTGTTCGTCGAGGCCCAGCTCGCCGATCTCGTCGAGGAACAGCACGCCCTTGTCAGCGGCGCGCAGCAGGCCCGCGCGGTCGGACGCGGCGCCGGTGAACGCGCCGCGCACGTGGCCGAACAGGGCGCTCATCGCTTGATCGCCGCGCAGCGTGGCGCAGTTGAGCTCCACCAGGTTGCCCGACGCCAGGCGTCCGCTGCGCTTGAGGTCGTGGATCCGCCGCGCGAGGCGCGTCTTGCCCGACCCGGTGGGCCCCTGGAGCAGGATGGGCGATCGGCTGGCGGTGGCGACGCGCTCCAGCCGCTCGACGAGGGCCGCGAAGCCCGGGTTGAGCGTGGGGATGCCGGAGCGCAGCAC
>CAIYXO010000920.1 GCA_903930165.1 uncultured Verrucomicrobiota bacterium
GTGGTCCGTCGTCCGTAGCCGCGGCCGCCGGGCTGCGGGCCCCGATGTGCCCTCAGACGCCTGACCCCTGACGCCCGGCGCCTTCCGCTTCGTCGTAGCCGAGGCCGCCCGGCCACGGACCCTCGCCGCCGATTCAGCTGTGTCCCCACTGAAAACGGAAAACCTGAAACTGAAAACGTCCCCACCATCCCCATCCCCACAAAGTCCACCTGACAGCCGGCCTTCCCAAGTTCATCCTAGCCCGATGCGTCCCCGCCTTCCGATGCGCCGTTCACTGCTGGCCCTCGCCGCCACCGCGTTCCTCCTTCAGGCCGCCGACCCCGTGCCCCCGATGGTCACGCCCGGCACCGCCGGTTCGCCGCCCTCGGACGCCGTGGTCCTCTTCGACGGCAAGGACCTGTCCAAGTGGAAGAGCGAGGACGGAGGCGACTCCAAGTGGAAGGTCGTCGACGGATACGCCGAGATGGCCGGGAAAAGCATCCTGACCCGCGAGGAGTTCGGCGCGATCCAGTTGCACATCGAATGGGCCAGCCCGGCGGAGGCAAAGGGCGAGGGCCAGGGCCGCGGCAACAGCGGGGTCTATTTCCAGGGCCGCTACGAGATCCAGGTGCTGGATTCGTGGAACAACCCCACCTACGCCAACGGCCAGGCCGCGGCCTTCTACGGACACAACGCCCCCAAGGTGAACGCCAGCCGGAAGCCCGGCGAATGGCAGTCCTACGACATCGTCTTCCATCCGCCCAAACCCGCGGCCGACGGCTCGGTCACTCCGGGCTCCTTCACCGTCTTCCACAACGGGGTGCTCGTGCAGGACCACATTCCGGTCAAGGGCGACGCCACCACATCGGCCAAGTTCAGCGGCGCGACCCCCACCGGTCCCCTGATGCTCCAGGACCACGGCAATCCCGTCCGGTATCGGAACATCTGGCTGCGCAAGCTGGACTGACCCTCTTCCGCCGTCTCTCCCGTCCGTGGCCGCGCCTGCCAAGGCGCGGGCGCTTCCCCATTTTCGCCGTGGCGTTCCGCTCGGGTTTCTCCGCCACCGGTTCATGCCACCGGTTTGTTCATTTCGTGTAACCGGCACCCCGGACCTCGGTCTTCCGGGCGCGTGTACCAGCTGATTTTCAGGGATTTACAGCGGCGGCAGCCCAACCGGAATGGATTCCGGCCTCTGGGTTTGGCCGCCGTTCTTCCGTCTCTCCAGCCTGCGGACGCCGGCTCCGCCGCGGCGAAGACGTGCCGGTTTCTTCCCTCCGGTTCGATCCCCGTCTACCCGCTCCCTCTCGCTCAGGTCCGGAGCGGACAGCGCGGACGTTTGCCACGCCCAGGCCACCATCGGTCCGCCTGACGGCAGACCCGCTCCGCTGACCACCCCCCCCGACGCGCACAGGAACCATCGCCATAAAACCTCAACACCGCGACAACAAGAAGCCGGGGACGGCGCCCAACGTCCAAGCCACCCCGCCATCGGCCCCCAACGTGCTCCCGGCCTCCGCCGAAACCCCGCCTCCAGGGGATTGGGCACGCATGCTGGCCCGGCCGGTCAGCGGCCTCTCCCTCGCCGCCTTCCGCATCGCCGTGGGTGTGGTCATGCTGCTCGAGGCCATCTCGTTCTTCCTGCCGTCCCAAAGCTCCGGAGGCCGCTCCCACCTCGACGTGTACTACGCGGGCAAGGACATCGCCTTCAACCTGCCCTATCCCGGGTTCGGATGGCTGCCGCTGCTGCCGTCGCCGTGGATCGAAGGCGTGGGTGTCCTTCTCGGACTCGGCGCCATCGGCATGGTCTTCGGCTTCCGCTACCGCGTCTCGGCGCTCCTGACCTTCCTCGCCTGGGGCTACCTCTCCGCCGTGGAGTCCACCCGGACCTACTGGATGAGCTACTACTACCTGGAGCTCATCGTCCTCTTCCTGATGGTCTGGATGCCCGCCGCCGCGCGTTGGAGCGTGGGCGCATCCCGTCTCGGCGACCGGACTTCGCCGGAGATCCCCTTCTGGCCGGTGTACCTGCTGCGCGCCCAGCTGGTGGTCACCTACTTCTACGCCGGCTTCGCGAAGCTCAACCAAGACTGGTTGTTCGAAGGGGTTCCAGTGCGGCTCTTCCTCGAGAAACCGTGGGTCGCCGCCCGGCTCAAGGCCCTCCTGCCCGACGCCTGGGCCTCCGGGGTCGACCGCGCGGTCCATTCCCCGGTGCTCATCCACTTCCTCGGTTGGACCGGTGCCGTGTTCGACCTCGCCATCGGCGTGCTCCTGCTGGTGCGCCGGACACGCACCCTCGGCTTCGGTCTCCTCCTCGTCTTCCACGGAACCAACCACGGGATCCTGTTCAACGACATCGTCTGGTTCCCGATGCTCGGCGTCGCCACCGCCACGATCTTCCTCGATCCCGACTGGCCCGCGCGGCTGGGCCGCTGGCTCACCGCCCCGCGCCTGCCGCGTCCCGAATGGCGTTGGGCCCTTCCGGGAGCCGTCCTCCTCCCCGGCATCGGTGCCCTCCTCGGCTGGCGCTCGGCTCCGACGCCGTCCGCGCCCGACGCCCGGACCTGGACCGCACTCGGCCGAGGCACGCCGGCCTTGGTCGCGGCGTGGATCGCCTTCCAGGCCGTGTTCCCCCTGCGGAACCTCCTCATCCCCGGCGATTCCCGCTACACCTTCGAGGGACTCTCCTGGAGCTGGCGCCTCAAGGCGGAGGTCTACCGCACCGACCCCTGTGTCGTCTCCGTCTCCGACGCGGCGTTGACGAAGCCCGCGTCCGACGGATCCAGCCGCCTCGACTGGGCCTCCTGGCGGTCCGACCGCATCCTCTTCCGCGAGGTCGACCCCCTCCGCATCGACTGGACGCGACAGCCGGAACTGGTCGTCCTTTTCGATCCCCTGATGGGCGACCGCGTCGTCTACAACGCCCAATCCTCCAACGCCGCCGACCACTCCGAATCCGGCGCCCGCCGCCGGGTGGCCGAACTCTGGAACCAACTCCACGGCCGTGCACCGGAAGCGGTGAACCGCACCACTCAGCTCTCCCGGATCCTCGAAGGCTACGACAAGGCGATGCGCACGCAGGGGATGCGGTTCAAGAGCGCCGACGAGATCCTCGGGACCTTGGACCGCCTCAACGGCCGCCACGGCGACGGACGGATGCTCCCGGTGTTGCGCAAGACGGATCCGTTCCCGCTGATCCCCAAGGCGGCGCAAGGACTCGTCTTCCTCCAGATCGAGGACAAAGCGCTGTTCTCGAAACCTCCCGTCCCGGTGCCGCGGTTGCGCGCCAACGCCTGGAGGAACGGACCCGCAGGCGTCACCGCCTGGCCCGCCGACACCACCCAAGCCACGCCGGCCGTGGTCCTCTGCGAACCGCTGGGTCTCGACGCCTCCGACCTTCTCCCATCCTTCTACGCGGCGGTTCCCAGGGACCGCGCCGAGCTGGAGCCCGAGATCCGCTGGAACCTGATCCGCGACGCCGGCATCTCGAAGTCGATGCACATCGGCATCCAGCCCTTCCTGATGCGCCGCTACGCCCGCCGTGTCGCCGACGCCTGGCGCAAGGACTACGGCCACGATCCCGCGGTCCACGTCGCCGCGAGCATCTCCATCAACGGCCACGCCCCACGCGAACTCGTCGACCCGAAGGCCGACCTGCTCACCGTCCCGATCACCTGGTTCGGACACAACGACTGGATCCGGAACGGCGACCGTTCCGAGTTCGGCAGCACCGGCGGACCTCCCTGAGCCGCCGGAGCATTCGCGATTCCGGATCTCAGACTTCCGATTCCCCGCAAGTAGCCGCAGCCGCCAGGCTGCGGACCGTTCTCCGATCTCCGCCCCGATCTCGGAGATCTCTGTTCCCCGTAGCCGCAGCGGCCACGCTGCGGTCCCCGATGCGCCCTCCTCTCTTCTCCCCAGACGCGTGACACCTGACGCCCGGCGCCTTCCGCTTCGTCGTAGCCGCGGCCGCCAGGCTGCGGACCCTCGCCGCCCCATCGCCCCATCGCCCCATCGCCCCTTCAACCCTTCAACCCTTCAACCCTTCAACCCTTCAACAATCGGCTCACCCCCCCCAGGACGTTGTCCATTGACCCGCCCACCGGATGCTGTTCATTCCCGGCCGTGGATTTCGTGCTCCAACGCAGTTCCCTGAAGGACCTCCATGCGAAGGTCGAGGCCGGCGTCCGGCTCGACGACGCCGATGCGCTGCGTCTGTTCGAGTCCAAGGACCTCAACGCCCTCGGTGCCCTCGCCGACCTCGCGAACCGCCGACGCAACGGGCTGCGCGCCTCCTACATCGTCAACCGCTACATAAACTACTCCAACTACTGCATCCTCAGCTGCCAGTTCTGCGCCTTCAGCCGCAAGAAGCGCGACAACGACGGCTTCCAGCTCTCCGAGGAACAGATGGTCCAGA
>CAIYXO010000921.1 GCA_903930165.1 uncultured Verrucomicrobiota bacterium
CCAGCGCATCACCACGGACCGCGCCCACCTCCACTTCGAGATCCTCTTCATGGCCAACTCCCGGTACGCCGAATGGCATCAAGGAGCCCTGAAGGGTACCCGCAACGACCACGGCGACTTCAACGGGCGAAACCTCATGGGAATCGATCCCGCCGAGGTCTATCGCATCCAGTCCAAGGTCGGTGCCGGTTACGACCTCGTGCGGCACCTTTCCGGCGTACCCGAGTTGTGCCGGGTTCTTTTGCGCCAGCCCAATCCCGACTGGGTCCGTCGCAATCGCGGCGCGGTCCGGCCGAACACCAGGGCCGAACGCGAAGGGATCGCCGGATGGGAATTGGCGCTCGGCTTCAACGGGGTCCCGCTCCACGCGACCCCGCGCAGCCGCCAGGAAATCGAGGGTTCGCGTCGAACCGGCCTCCTGACCGTCAATCCCGTGGTGGCCGCCGCCCATCCTTGCGGAAAGATCGTCGTCCGACGCGGGCCGTCGTGGGAACTCACCAACAAGGGATCCCAACTCCTGGAGTTGCTCGCCTACTGACGCCGTCGGGTCGACGACTTCCTGCCGCCTCCGCCTCGGGCCACGGTTGGTCTCCGATTCCTCCAAGCCGATCAGCCGCACTTCTCTTCCAACGTTTCCGCGGGCGTTTCCGAAGCGACGTTCGGGACGGGCACGAGGTCCATGGGCCGCTCGTGGTCCAGGTGGTCGTTGCAGGCGGTGAAGAACTCGTCCCGGGTCGTGGCCCGCCGGATCCGATGGAGGAAGTCGGGACTGATGCCGTCCCCGACGAAGTTCATGTACTTCTTCATCTTCTCCACCTGCAACCGCTCACGGAAACCCGCCGTCGGCTGGGTCGCCTCGTAGAGTCTGCGGACATAGTCCAGGACCTCCCGCCCGGTGGGGCGACGGAACCCGCGGCCAGCCCGGTGGTCGCGGATCTGCCCGAAAATCCATGGGTTCCGAATGCAGCCGCGGCCGATCATCAGTCCCCGCGCGCCGGTTTCGGCCAGCACCTGTTCGGCTCGGCCAGGCGAATAGACGTTTCCGTTGGCGAGCACGGGACAACCCAAGGCCTCCACCGCACGTCGGATGAACCCATAGCGGACCTCCGAGCGGTACATCTCGCGGACAGTCCGGCCGTGCACGGTGAGCAGGTCGACCCGGTGGCGGGCGACGATCTCCAGCAACGTCTCGAACACCTCGGTGTCGTCGAACCCGATGCGGGTCTTCACCGTGAAGGCGACGTCGGTGACGGCCTGCCTCATGGCTCCGAGGATGCGGTCGATGCGTTCCGGTTCGCGCAGAAGACCGCCGCCGGCGCACTTGCGATAGACGACGGGAGCTGGACAACCGAGGTTGAGGTCGACCGCCACCACCGGATGTCCCTGGAGTTCCGAAGCCGCCTTGGCGAGCGCCTCGGCGTCGTTGCCGATCAACTGCGCGATCGCCGGTCTACCGGTGGGGTTTTCCTGGATCGCCTTGAGGACCGCCCTGTCGATGTTGCTGGTGGAATGCACCCGGCTGTACTCGGTCCAATAGATGTCCGGACCGCCGTATTCCGAGAGCAGGCGCCAGAACGGGAGGTCTGTGACGTCCTGCATGGGAGCCAACGCGAGGACCGGCTCACCGCTGTTCAAGGCCTGTTCCAAGGCCCGGGAACGCGCAGGCAACCGCCAAATGGAGGGCGGTTCGGCGCCCTTCGCCGCCCCTGCCCCGACGTTCTGAACCGCTCCGGGGCTTGTGTCGGATGAAATTATGGCCATGCTCGCGCTTTCGTTTCCGTACCTATGGCTAAAGTCTACACCGACAAGGACGCCGACCTGAGCGTCTTCAAAGACAAAACCCTCGCCGTCCTCGGCTTCGGCTCCCAGGGCCACGCCCATGCGCTGAACCTCAAGGAATCGGGGCTCAACGTCATCATCGGACTCTACGAGGGGTCCAAGTCGATCAAGGTCGCCCGTGAAAAGGGCTTCGAGGTCGTCTCGAGCGCCGACGCCGTCAAGCGCGCCGACGTGATCATGATCGCCCTTCCGGACACAAAGCAGGCGTCCGCCTACGAGAAGGACATCGCGCCCAACCTGACCAAGGGCAAGACCCTGCTGTTCAGCCACGGCTTCTCGATCCACTACAAGACGATCGTCCCGCCGGCCGACGTGAACGTCATCCTGGTAGCCCCGAAGGGCCCCGGACACATCGTCCGCCGCCAGTACACCGAGGGCAAGGGCGTCCCCAGCCTGATCGCC
>CAIYXO010000922.1 GCA_903930165.1 uncultured Verrucomicrobiota bacterium
AACCCTTCCACCCTTCCACCTCACCCGACCCTGATCTTCCGCACCCACTGCTGGTTCGCATCCCAGTAGGTCCGCTTGAGCTGGATGTCCGGTTCCTCGGAGGAAGGCTGCACCCGACCATCTTCGTCGATGGCGCGTGAGACCACCGTGTGTTCGCCGGGCGTCGCGTCCTTCCAGTCGAGTCGCCAGAAGCTCCAGGTGAAGCGGTCCCGGACAGGCTTCTTCTCGATCACCGCCGGGAGCCAAGGGCCGTCGTCGATGCGCACCTCGACCCTCTTCAAGGGAGTGCCGTCGCTCCACGCGGCGCCGGTGATCCGATGCACGCCGTCCGGCCGCCGCACGACCCGCGCGGCGATGGACTTCACGTTCATGTTGCAGACCGAGGTCTCCCGCCAGTTCGTGGGACGGTCCGGGCGTTCCTCGCCGCGAAGCGTGACGTACTCGCGGGCCATCCACTTGCCCATGAAGCGCCGGTCGAGGACGTCCACGCGGTTCAGCCACTTGACCCAGGCGATGCCGAACCAACCCGGGACCACCAGCCGCAACGGCAATCCGTGCACCTCGTCCAGCGGCTTTCCGTTCACCTCCCACGCCAGCATCACCTCGTCCTGCAAGGCGTGCTCGATCGAAAGGCTTCGGGCGAACCGCTGCGGATAGTCCTTGTCGCGGACCTTCTCCACCTTCTCGTCGGCGCCGTAGAAGACCACCTCCCGGGAACGCTTCACCAGGCCGAGGTCCTTCAGCAACGGTCCCAGCGGCGTGCCGGTCCAACGCATGTTCCCGATCGCGCCGACGAAGCCGGGACTGCTCCCGTTGCCACCGCACTCGAGGGTCGCATGGATCGTCTTCTTCGGACGCTTCCGGATCTCGTCCAGGGACAGCGTCCGCGGGTTCTTGAGGAAACCGGTGAAGTCGACCGTCCATCCCTCGGCCGACGTCTTGGGACGCCCGTAGTGGCTGACCTCGTAGAGTTCCTCGGTGCGGGTCTCCCAGCGCGTGAGCTTCTGCCAGTAGAGCCCACGGCCGGTCGGCTGGATGTCGAGGAACGGCACGATCTCCTCACCCGTGGAGGCCTCGGCGCCGAGGCCGAGCGCCGTCATCGGACGGGATGCCAGGGCGTACGCGGCCATGGCCACGGAACCGCGGAAGACGTCACGTCGGGACAAGGTCCTGGGAGTCATCGGCAAGACCCTGCTCCTTCTGCGGCCCCGAGCCAATCGGGAAGAGGAAATCCTCCCGATTCCCCGAACGCCGCCGGTTTGGGAACGGCCCTTCGGCCCCGCAGGCGCGGCATTCCCGGCCGGACCGCACAGGTGGTCCGCCACCCGATTCGGTCGAAGGAGCCGGAAACCGCATCCTTGCCGTGCCGGAGCAAAACGTCCGATCCTCCACCCCATGATCCGCCCGCTGGTTTGCGCCACCCTCGTGTTGTCCCTCGCCGGCTTCCATTCGGAAGCGGCCGACGCCCGGGACGCGGCCCGATTGGCGGCGCTGGAACGACTGGTCCGCGACCCCCAGCCGAAGGTGCGGCTCGAGGCGCTGCGTTCGCTCGGACGCATCCCCGACGCCCGCTCCGCTGCTCTCGCCCTGGAGGTCCTGGACCAACCGATGGATCCCGCCCTCGACTACGCGCTGTGGCTGACCATCAACGAACTCGCCGAACCCTGGATCGCCGCCCTCGAGTCCGGCACCTGGAAGGCCGAGGGCCATGAGAAGCAGCTGGCCTTCGCCTTGAAGTCGTTGAAGCCGGAACAAGTCAGCCGCGTGCTGGGACGGGTGCTCAACGAGAGGAAGCTGGCCCGCGACGGATCCGGTCCCTGGATCGAACTGGTCGGCGAGGCCGGCGGCGCCAGGGAATTGGGGGCACTCTACCGTCAGGCGCTCGAGGGAGGCTTCGATCCCGCGGCGACCGCCCGTGCGCTTTCCTCCGTCGAGAACGCCGTGCGCAACCGCAAGACGCGCCCGGAAGGCGATCCCAAGGCGGTCCGCTCGCTGCTCGACTCGACATCACCCGAAGTCCGCGCCGCGGCCCTGCGCCTCGCGGGCGGCCTGAAATCGCTCGGCGCCGCCGAACTCCGACTCGGTTCCTTCGCCGGAACCGACGCCTCCGAGACGGTCCGTGCCGCGGCCTTCGACGTCCTCCGTTCGCTCCCGGCGGCCGAAGCCGGTCCCGTGCTTTCCACCTTGGCCACGTCGTCGGATCCCGCCACCCGCGCGCGCGCCGCCACGGCCTGGGCCGCGATCGACCTCGGAGCCGCCGGTCCCGCCGTCGTGACGGTGCTGAAGTCCCTCGACGACGAGGAGCGGGCGGTCGCCTTCTGGCGGTCTCTGCTCGCGATCAAGGGCGCCGCCAAGGCGCTCACCCCATTGATGCCCGAATCCGGCCTGCCCGCCGCCGCGGCCCGGGCCGGCATGCGTGCCGCACGGGAAGGCGGACGCAGCGACGTCGATCTCGCCGCCGCCCTCGCCAAGGCCGGAGGACTCGCCGCGGACGCCCAGGCCTTCACCGGCCAATGGATCAAGGACCTCGCCGCCAAGGCCGTCGCCTCGGGCGACCCCAACCGGGGAGAGATGGTCTACCGTCGTCCCGAGCTGGCCTGCACCACCTGCCACGCCATCGGCGGCGCCGGCGGACGCGTCGGACCCGACATGACGTCCATCGGCGCCAGCGCACAGCCCGACTACCTGGTCGAATCCGTCCTCAAGCCCGACGCCAAGATCAAGGAGGGCTACCACGGCGTGAT
>CAIYXO010000923.1 GCA_903930165.1 uncultured Verrucomicrobiota bacterium
CGGCAAGGGATATGCCCTCGACCGGGCGGGCGGGATCCTCGAGGAAGCCGGGCTTCGCCATTTCCTGTTCCACGGCGGCACGAGCAGCATCGTCGCCCGTGGATCCTCGCCGGATGGGGGCCCGTGGCTCGTGGGGCTCGCTCCGCTCGAGATTCCCGGGGGACCGACGGTCGGGCCGGTCGCCTTGGCGGACACCTCCCTGTCCGTGTCGGCGGTCTGGGGTCGCGGATTCCTGGAAGAGGGCCGGCACCTCGGCCATGTGATCGATCCCAGGAGCGGTGAACCGGTCGGCCACTCGGTGTCGGCGGCGGTCCGTGGCCCGTCGGCGACGCTGACCGACGCGCTTTCCACGGCGCTGCTGGTTCTGGGAGCCCCCTTCGCCGAGGAACTCCCACGCAGGTTTCCTGGCCATGAGGCGCTGCACCTCGGAACCGCTTCCGGCCTCGGGACGATTCAGGCCATCCGGTGAAAGAACCGCCGGGCGGTCCCGCAGGTCTCCCGCGAAAGCGCCTCCAACGAGACCCCGCGGGCCTCCGCGATCACCGGAGCCAACTCGGCGACATGCGCCGGCTCGCAGCGGCGGCCGCGATGCGGCACCGGCGCCAGGAAGGGGCAATCGGTCTCAAGCTGGAAGGTTCCCGCGGGGAGAGCGGCGGCCACGGCACGGATCGCCGCACCGTTCTTGAAGGTCGCGATCCCGGTGAAGCTGACCAGGGAGCCGCTCGCGACGACCGTCTGGGCCTCGTCCAGGCTGCCGACCCAGCAATGGAAGACCGCCCGGATTCCGGCGCCGGAGGAGCCGAGGAGATCCATCGTCGGCCGAAAGGAGTCTCGGGTGTGCACCACCACCGGAAGGCCCAGTTCGCCGGCCACCTCCAGTTGCTGTCGGAAGAGCGACTCCTGCCTCCGCCGGTTGATCGCGGCGACCTCCTCGGGAACCGGTTCCGCCCCGGGACGCCGGAAGAAGTCCAAGCCGGTCTCACCGATCGCCACCACCTTGGGATGGGCGGCCAGCCTGCGCAGGGAATCCCGGATCTCGTCGGGGGACTCGTCCACATGTCCCGGATGGACGCCAACCGCGGCGAAGACGCCGGGGAACCGCTCCGCCAGGCCCACGGCGCGACGGCTTCCCTCCAGGGTCGTTCCGATGGTGACGATCCGGGTGATGCCGGCACGTTCCGCCCGTGCGACCACCTCCGGCAGGTCCGCCTCGAAGTCCGGGAAGTCGAGGTGGGCATGGGTGTCATAGAACTCGGTCATGCGCGGGTCGAAGGTGGAGAACCGGTCGACGGCATTCAATTCCGCTCCCTTCGCGTACTCCGGCTCGACACCCGACATGGAAAGGCCCTAATCGGGCCCTGTGATCCCCCATCGCCCCGCGGCGCAAGGATTCCGCACCGCCTTCACCCTCATCGAACTCCTGGTGGTGGTGGCGATCATCGCCATCCTCGCCGGAATGCTCCTCCCCGCACTCGGACGCGCCAAGGCCAAGGCCAACACCGTCCGCTGCATCTCGAACACGAAGCAGATCCAACTGGCGTTCCAGATGTACGCCGACGACAACGCCGACACCTTCCCGCTGTGCACGGACTGGAATTCGGCGGGCGGCAAGGACGGGCGGTACGACCGGTTCACGGCGATGACCAACCGCCCCCTGTACCAATATCAGGGCAGCCCGGAGGTCTTCCGGTGTCCCTCCGACCGCGGCGACATCTTCCGGAGACAGGTCATCGGCGACTACACCACCACCAACTGCTACGTCCAATACGGGACCAGCTACCTCATGGAATGGGCGATCGACTTCGCACGGACGAAGAAGATCACCGGCGACATCGCCGCGCGGGGCACCCCGCAGGGCACATCCATCAAGACCTCCGAGATCGCCTTGTCCTCGGCGAACAAGATCCTGTTTGGCGACTGGATCTGGCACCCGAACCGCGGCAACACGGATCGCCAGAGCACCTGGCACAACTCGAAGGGAACCTACTTCAACGTGATCGCCTTCGGAGACGGACATTCCGAAGGTTACCGCTTTCCGAACATCCCTGCCGCGAACTCCTTCTGGACGGCGGCGCCGAGCCCCACGAACCAGTGGTGGTAGGCCGCCCGCAACCGGAGGATGGCGGGCCCCGGATCCCGACACTTCCCTTGTTCGCGTTCGTAACTTTTTCTTCGCCTGGTCGCGTCTTCGCGTAACGTGCTTCCAGCCCGGGGCTCTGGGCGCGATTCGGATGCGATTCCTCTACAACCTGCTGTTCAACATCGGCTTCCTGATTTCCGCGCCGTGGTATTTCGTGAAGATGTACCGTCGGGGCGGCTGGAAGGACGGTTTCGGAGAGCGCTTCGGGCTCTATTCCGCCCGTCTGAAGCAGGCGCTGACCAACCGCCAGGTGGTCTGGTTCCATGCGGTGAGCGTCGGCGAGGTGAACCTGTGCACGCAGCTGATCCGCGCGGTGGAGCCGCTCCTGCCA
>CAIYXO010000924.1 GCA_903930165.1 uncultured Verrucomicrobiota bacterium
CCCGCCTCGTGTCCCAGCCGTCCTCGCACCGCATTGCCGGATCGCTCCAGCTCATCACGGAACGCAAGGAGTCCTACCTGTTGCTGGTGGCGCAGTCCCAGTTGCTGGAGTTCATCGCCGCAGGACGCCCCCTTCCCGAGATCCTTGCCGCGATCCTCCGCTTTGCCGAATCCGAGGTCGAAGGAGCCCGTTGTTCCCTGATGCTGGCATCGGAACGGGAAACGCTGCACCCCGTCCCCGGCGGTTCCATGCCGCAGGATTTCCTCCGGGCCATCGACGGGCTCCCCATCGCGGACGGTTCCGGCGCCTGCGGCACCGCGGCCTTCCGCAAGGAACGCGTCGTGGTTCCCGACGTCCGGCTCGACGCGGGATGCCGGCCCTTCCTCGGGCTCGCGGAACGGCACGGAATCGTCGCCCTGTGGTCCACGCCGGTCCTCCGCGCGGACGGCCGGGTGCTCGGCTCCTTCGCGATGTACCTTCGGGCTTCGGCGGCACCCTCCGGCCGCCAGGACCAGATCCTGCGGATCGCCACCCACATGGCGGCCTTCGCCATCCAGCGTTCCCAGGACGACGCCGGCCTGCGCGAGAGCGAGGCCCGCTTCCGGTACCTCGCGGACACGGCGCCGGTGATGATCTGGATGTGCGACGCCCAGGGTCGGACCACCTTCCTGAGCCGCCCCTGGCTGGACTTCGTCGGCGATCCGTTCGACGCCTCGGCCGACGAGGCCTGGAAGGAGCGGATCCATCCGGAGGACCGTCTCCTGTGCGAGTCGATCTGGCGGCACTCGCTCGAGTCCGGGCGGCGGTTCGAGCTCCAGTACCGTCTGCGCCGCCACGACGGGGAGTTCCGCTGGCTCCTGTCCTCCGGGGTGCCGCGGACGGACGAGTCCGGGGAGCTGGTCGGGTTCCTCGGCTGCTCGATCGACATCACGGGCCAGCGCGCGCTGGAGGACCATGTCCGTCAGTCGCAGAAGATGGAGTCGATCGGCCGCCTCGCCGCGGGGGTCGCCCACGACTTCAACAACATCCTGACCGTGATCCTCGGCAACACCGCGCTGCTTCCCGGGGCCGGACCCGCGGAGATCTCGAGGGCCGCGGACGAGATCACGGCGGCCGCGGAACGTGCGGCCCGTCTCACGCGGCAGCTCCTGCTGTTCAGCCGACAGCAGCCCTTCCAGCCCCGACGGGTCGACATCGACAGCCTGATCCGTGGTTTCCTCGGCATGATGACCCGACTGCTCGGGGAGGACATCCGGGTGGAGTACGGCTGCGCCGGGCCGTTGCCGGCGGTGGAGGCGGACCCCGGCCTGATCGAGCAGGTGTTGCTGAACCTGGCGGCCAACTCCCGCGACGCCATGCCCACGGGAGGAAGGTTCCTGATCACCGCCGCGGTCGTGGAACTGGCTGAAGGCCCCGAACTGGTGCAGTTGCGCCCGGGCCGCCATGTCCGCGTGGACGTCGAAGACACCGGTCCCGGGATCCCGGCCGAGGTGTTGGCGCGGGTCTTCGATCCGTTCTTCACCACCAAGGAGGTGGGAAAGGGGACCGGTCTGGGCTTGGCGACCGCCTACGGGATCCTCCAGCAGCACGGCGGCCGCATCGCGGTGGAAAGCCCTCCCGGAAGAGGGGCGCGGTTCGTGATCCATCTTCCGGTCTCGTTGTCCGGCGGCACGATCGAGACCCGGTCCGAAACGCCCGACGCCTTGCCGCATGGGTCGGAACGGATCCTGGTGGTCGAGGACGATCCGGGCCTTCTCTCGCTGGCCCATTCCTTTCTCACCCGCCATGGCTACCGCGTGTCCACGGCCGCCTCCGGCGTCGAGGCCATGGATCTGTGGCGTCGGACCGGTCCCGTGTACGACCTCGTGGTCACCGACATGGTGATGCCGGGCGGGATCGGAGGACTTCAGTTGGGCGAGATGATCCGATCGGAATGCCCGGATCTGCCGGTGATCCACATGAGCGGCTACACCCGTGAGTTCGCGGCGTCCGCCGGGTCCGGACTCGCTCCCGGGGTTGAGTTCCTGCAGAAGCCCTTCGCGATGTCCGAACTCGTCCGCCTGGTCCGCCGCCGCCTTGACCGCACCCGGGCCCGCGCCTAGCCGACGTTCCGACAGGAAGTGAAGCCGTGGTCCACTCTGGGGCGCGAGGTCGCGATCCTGGCCAGCGAGGGGCCCTGGACCCGGCACCGGCACTTCGCCTGGATCCCTTCGGTCTCGGCGCCGACTTCCCGGATCGGAGGATGGCCATTGAGCGTGGGGCGTCCCGCCACCATGATGGGCCGGTGAACAGGTTCCTAGTCTGTGTCGCGTGGATCTGGCTGGCCGGTTGCAGCCGCGAGGGCGGCCCTTCTTCGTCGACGGGTACGTCTTCCGTCAAGGAGGCGCCGAAGCCGGTCGAGATGTCCCCCGTCGCGGCAGCCGAGCCGACGTTCTACCAGTCCGAGGCTTTGTCCGGGCTTCCCCGCGTCCGTCTCTGGCTGGGCACCCTCGAGGTGAAGGCGGAGGTGTGTTCCACCCTCACCCAGATCGCCACGGGGCTCATGCACCGCACCTCGATCAGCACCAACGACGCGATGCTGTTCGTGTTCGGCGGCGCCCGCGATCGGTCGTTCTACATGCGCAACGTTCCGTTCGACATCGATGCCGCCTACATCGATCCCGAAGGGGTGATCACCGAGGTCGTCCGGCTTCGCGCCCGGGACGAGAAAGGGGTTCCGTCGAAGTCCCAGCGTGTGCAGTTCGTCCTCGAGACAGCGCCGGATTTCCTCAAGGAGCACGGGATCGGTCCCGGCACCCTGATCCAGACCGAACGCGGCCCGCTCCGCGAGGCCTTGGGACGCATCGCCCAGCTGCCATGATCCGGATTCGGATGCCTTCGCCCCGCCGGTTCATTCCGCAGAGATGCCCATGAGGATCGCGCTCGCCCAGCTGAACACCACGGTCGGCGACATCGCCGGCAACGAGGCCGCCATCCTGGCCGCCTACCGGCGCGGAGTGGAGGCCGGGGCCGAACTGGTGATGACTCCCGAGCTGTCCATCGTGGGCTACCCGCCCCGGGACCTCCTCCTGCGGCCGTCGTTCGTCCAGGCGAACCTCGAGGCCCTGCAACGGCTCGCATCCGCCACCGGCGAGACCGGTCTCCTCGTCGGCTTCGTCGCCGAAGGGGATGCCTCCGTCG
>CAIYXO010000925.1 GCA_903930165.1 uncultured Verrucomicrobiota bacterium
TCACCGCCGCCGCGATCCTCCGCTTGCGGGATGCGGGCAGACTGTCTCTCGAGGATCCCGTCTCGCGGCACCTGCCGGAGTTCCGACGCGTGAGTCCGCCGACCGCGGATTCCCCGGTCATCACCATCCGGCATCTGCTGCGCATGTCCGGGGGCTTTCCGCAGGACGATCCCTGGGGCGACCGCAAGCTCGCGGAGACGGACGCCCAGCTCGATGCGCTGGTCCGTGAAGGGCTGACCTTCTCCAATCCTCCCGGCATCCGATGGGAATACTCCAACCTCGGCTACACGCTCCTCGGCCGGATCGTCACACGCGTGGCCCGGATGCCCTACCAGCGCTACATCTCCCGGGAGATCCTGAGGCCGCTGGGCATGACGAACACGGTCTACGAGATCGACGCCGTTCCCTCTGCGGAACTGGCCCACGGCTACCGTTGGCAGGACGGATCCTGGCTCGAGGAACCGATGCTCCACGACGGAGCCTGGGGCGCTATGGGCGGGATGGTCACCACGCTGGGCGATTTCGCGCGCTATGCCGCGTTCCATCTCGATGCGTGGCCGCCGCGGGACGGTGCGGACCGGGCTCCGCTGCGACGTTCCACCCGGCGCGAGATGCATCGGCCTTGGGAGGTGGTTTCGGTGCCGACCGACCTGTCCGACCTCGAGGGCAAGCCTGTGGGCCGGGTGGCCGGCTACAGCACCGGCCTGAGCTGGAACCAGGACAGCCGGGGAATCATCTGGGTGCGCCACGCCGGAGGACTGCCGGGATTCGGGAGCGAGTTCCGGTTCCTGCCGGACCACGGGGTGGCCCTGATCGCCTTCGGCAACCGCACCTACGCCCCGATGACCGCCGCCAACGTGAAGGCGATGGAAGTCCTCGTCGGCGCCGCGAAGATTCCGGCGCGGACCGTGGTTGCCTCGCCGATCCTCGCACGCAGGGCAGGGCAGGTGGCCCGTCTGCTGCAGGACTGGGATTCCGTCGCCGACCGGGAGGCCTTGGCTTCCAACTTCTTCCTCGACCATCCCGAGACCGAGTGGCGCCGCAAGTGCAGGGAACTGCTGGTGAAGACCGGCCCGATTGTCGAGGTGACCCCGCTCACGGCGGAGAACCAGCTCCGTGGGCGGTTCCGCCTGCGGGGCGGTCAAGGATCGGTAGAGGTCTTCCTGACCCTGATGCCGGAGAAGGAGCCGAAGGTGCAGGAGGTCACCGTGACCTTCCGCGAGCCGGAGAAGCCGTGAACGGCCTGGTGGAGCGCCCGGCCTAGATCACGAAATCCGAGTCGACATCCTTCGCCGCCCGCAGGGCTTCGGCCCGTTCCACCAGGTCCGCCACGGTGGTGCCCTCGAGCTTGTTCGCGATCGCGTCCCGGACTTCCTTCATCACCGACCGCAAGGCGCACCGTGCCTCGTCCGGGCAGTTGCACTTCTCGTAGTAGTTCTCGCTGACGCACCCGATGGGAGCCAAGGCGCCCTCGATGTGCCGGATCACCGACGCCAATGGGATCTTCGAGGGCGGTTTCGCCAGGCGGTATCCGCCGGCCACACCGCGGCGGCTTTCCACGAATCCTCCGGTGCGGAGGTCGTTCAGGATCTGCTCCAGGAAGCGCTTCGGGATGTTCTCCACCGTCGAGATCACCGGGATCTGGATCACGCCGGCACTGTACTTCAGACCCAGATGGGTCAGCGCGCGCAACGCATACTCCCCTCGGACGGTCAACTTCATCGGCCTTCACCCTAGAATCCCGAGTCCATCAATCAAGTTTCAAAGTCCTTCATTTCCCAAAGAATCGGGGCTTTTGCAGAGGTTTAGACTAATCTACATCAAACAGGTTGACTCAATAGAGATTCGATGATTATGTGGGCCCCGAGATGAGCGCCCCGTCGTCAGCCTCTGCATCGGTGAAGGTGGAGAACCCGGTTCCGGGAGCCATGGATTGGCTCGACGCCTTGCGCCAGCAGGTTTCGTCGCTGCGGTTCGGGGTGATCCAGATCGTGGTGCACGAGGGGCGGGTGGTGCAGATCGAGCGGACGGAGAAGTTCCGCATCCCCTCGAAGACCACGACCGAAGCCTGAGTTGACCCCGTTGTCGCCCCGCCCTTCCGAACTCCCAATTTCCCGAAACCTGAACCGTATGCGTCCGATTCTCCTGCTTTCCTGGCTCGGCCTTATCGCCACCGCCCTCGCCAAGGACATCGAGCTGCTGAACGTCAGCTACGATCCCACCCGCGAGCTGTACACCGCCTACAACGCGGAGTTCGCCCGTCACTGGAAGCAGAAGACCGGTGACACGGTGACGGTGAAGCAGTCGCACGGCGGCTCCGGCAAGCAGGCCCGCTCGGTGATCGACGGACTGAGGGCCGACGTCGTGACGCTGGCGTTGTCCTTCGACATCGACGCGATCGCGCGGAAGGGCGGACTGGTGAAGGCCGACTGGCAGAAGGATCTCCCGGACAACAGCTCCCCGTACACCAGCACCGTGGTGTTCCTCGTGCGGAAGGGGAACCCGAAGAACATCCGGGACTGGTCGGACCTCGCGCGTCCGGGCGTCTCGGTGATCACGCCGAATCCCAAGACCTCCGGAGGCGCCCGCTGGAACTACCTCGCCCTCTACGGATACGCCCTGCGCGAGTCCAAGGGCGACGATGCGGCCGCGTTGGCCTTCGCGAAGAAGGTGTTCGCCAACGTCCCGGTGCTCGATTCCGGCGCCCGTGGCGCGACGGTCACCTTCGTTGAGCGCAACCAGGGCGACGTACTCATCGCCTGGGAAAACGAGGCGATCCTTTCCCTCCAGGAATCCGGCAAGGAGCGGTTCGAGATCGTGGTCCCGACCGTCAGCATCCTCGCGGAACCCCCGGTCGCGCTGGTGGGCAAGGTCGCCGCGCGGAAGGGGACCGAGGAGGTCGCGAAGGCCTACCTCGACCACCTCTACAGCGACGAGGGCCAGCGCATCGCCGGCCGCAACTACTACCGTCCGCGCAACCCCAGGATCGCCGCCGAATTCGAGAAGACCTTCCCGAAGCTGGAGCTGTTCACCGTGGACGGGACGTTCGGAGGCTGGGCCAAGGCCCACGCTACCCACTTCGCCGAGGGCGCGAGCTTCGACCGGATCCAGAGGCGCTGAGGCAAATCCCATGAACCCCGAATCGATTCTGGTTCAGTCCGTTGCCGGCACCACCATCGGGGACATCGGCGCCAACGGAATTCCCGTCCGCCGTTCCCTGCGTCGGCTCCTGGAGCCCCTCGACCGCATCGCCGAATCCTCACGACGCCTGGTGGGCGTTTCCCATGGACGCTTCCAGCATG
The DNA here is from genome assembly GCA_903930165.1 of uncultured Verrucomicrobiota bacterium. GTDB lineage: Bacteria > Verrucomicrobiota > Verrucomicrobiia > Limisphaerales > UBA9464 > SXXZ01. The sequence continues at coordinate 3,303 of CAIYXO010000925.1, forward strand.
ATGGCGAGGACTACACGCTTCCGCGCTACCTGTACGTCGGCAGATCCGGCGGCGGAGACGTCCAACGCATCGGCATCTTCGCCACCATCCACGGCGACGAACCCATCGGTGCCCTGGCGTTGCCCCGGTTCCTCCAGGCGCTCGAGGACAACCCGTCCATCGCCGAGGGGTACGCGCTCTTCATCTATCCCGTCTGCAATCCAACCGGCTTCGAGGACGGCACCCGCCACGCGCGCAGCGGACGCGACCTCAACCGCGAGTTCTGGTCCGGGACGAAGCAGCCGGAGGTGAAGTTCCTCGAGTCCGAGATCTGGATGCAGTCCTTCCACGGGATCGTCACCCTGCACAGCGACGACACCAGCGACGGCCTGTACGGCTTCGTGAAGGGCAATGTGCTCTCCGAGCACCTGTTGAAGCCGGCGTTGTTCGAGGCGGGACGATTCCTCCCCCGCAACCACAGCGCCGTGATCGACGGTTTCGACGCCCAATCCGGGGTCATACGGGAAGGCTACCCCGGCATGCTCCAATCGATTCCGAGGATCACGCAGCCTCCGTTTGAGATCACCTTCGAGACCCCGCAGAAGGCACCGCTCCACCGTCAGGTGGACGCTTTGGTCGCGGCCCTGAAGACCATCCTCGTCGAGAACCGCTACCTGCAGGCCGTCGCCGCAAACATCTGACCTGCGGCTTTCGGGCAGTCCATTTTCCGACCCATACCCTGGGAGGATTCCTAGAACCCGGACGCCGACCTTCCCACCGAAGGAGGCGGATCCGAATCGGATCCACTGTCCCATGATTCCCAGTCCATTCCGTCTTTCGAACCGCCGGCAAGCCTTCACCCTCATCGAACTGCTGGTTGTGATCGCCATCATCGCCATCCTCGCCGGCATGTTGCTGCCGGCCCTGGCCCGGGCGAAGTCCACGGCGAAGAGGGCCCAGTGCCTGAGCAACGTCCGCCAGATCGGCATCGGCTACACGTTGTACGTTTCCGACAACCTGGAACGTTTTCCGGCTTCGGTAACGGAACGCACCGCTCCGGCGGGAACTCCCGATACCGCCGAAGCGCGGTCCCCATACTCCTATCGCCAGTTGCTGCTTCCGTATCTGGGAACCGCCACCAACGTTTTCCGTTGTCCCAACGGACCGCGGTGGGATGCCCCGAAGCCCGGTGCCTGGTTCACGACCGATTATGGGAACAACCACAACGAGTCGAACCTCGAGGGGGCCTCTCAGCGGACGTGGTATCAGGCCAACCCGGACTTCGGCTTCAACGAGACGACTTCACCTTCATCGTTCGCCAGTCCCGCCGCCTTCATACTCCTCGGCGACGCAGGGAGGGCCAACGGCACACCTTCCCGAGGCGGAATGTATCCCCAGCCGTGGGCGTTCGATGACGCCAACTCCGCGAACCAGCAGGCCCGCCTTCTGGGTCGTCATCCTGGGGACCTGGCCAACATCACCTACGCCGA
>CAIYXO010000926.1 GCA_903930165.1 uncultured Verrucomicrobiota bacterium
CCGAGTCTCTGTGGCCAATCTCGAGGAGCACTGGGGACACGTCCGTGGGAAACGGGCCTGGCGACGGACGGATTTCTTGCGGCTTCCCGATCGGGAAAACCGGATCAGACCGCAACGGGGTTCGGCTGCGGAATCGGCCGGACAATGTCGCCGACGTGCACGGTGCCGCCTTCGACGATTGCCGCCCGGAGGCCGCCCCGGTGGAGAAGTCCGGGCAGAATGCCGGCGTGGGTGGCTTTCGCGAGGTGGTTGCAGGGTTCGCAGAGGCGCATTCCACGGAGCCGGACCTCGCCGACCTGGAATTCCCGTCCGACCAACGCGTTCAGGTCGATGCCATGGGTGACGAGGTTCCGTCGGGCCATCGACGCATGGAACTCCGCGCCCGACTCCCGGGCGTAGTGGTCCAGGTTCTCCTGTTCGACCAGGGTGACCTCGAAGTCCGGCCGCTGGGGTGAGGGAGAGAAGGTTCCGGCCCCGCTGGCATAGCGGTCGCCGAGCAGTCCGACCCCGGCCACGGCCTCGACGACGTCGAGGCCGGCCATCGCCGCGGACGCGCAGGGTGCGATCAGGATGGCAATCAGGCGTCCCTCTGAACGCGCCGTCGGGTCCGGGGAGTCCGCTGGGAGGAGATTGGAGGCGCTCATGGCGTTCGAGGGACGGGGCTGGGGCGGGTTGGGAAAACCTGACAGGGCGGGGACGAAAATGGGAGTCGATTGCCACGATTCCGTGGCGACGCATTGCCGGGTTGTCTTGGGGGTGGGGCGGTTCAACCTCGGGCCATGTTGTCGCGCCGCGAATTCGTCCGTGCCACCCCGCTGCTGTTGGGAGCGGTTGCCTCCTCCTCGTCCTCCCTCCGGGCTGGTGCCGCGGAACCGAAGCCGCCGGAGATCGGCCGAAGCCGCCGGAAACCGCGGGCGGGCGACGGAGTCGCGACCCTCGACGTCGGATCGCGGGGCGGGCTCCGCGTGCTCCAGATCACGGACAACCACTACTTCTGCGGCGTGAAGTCCGGCCTGGCGGTCACCGACGGCGACACGGCGACCGAACGGGACTGGCAGGAATACGTCCGCATCTACAAGCCGGACCTCGTCGTGAGCTCCGGCGACCTGTGGCACGACAACCCCGGTGGCCGGGGCCAGGCCTCGCTGGAATGGGTGTTGCCGAAGCTGGAGCGTCTCGGGGTGCCGTGGGCGATGTGCTGGGGCAACCACGACCAGCTCGACCGTTTCCAGAGGGGCCATGACGCGCTCGAGGGCGCCGGGAACAGCCTGTACCGCGGGGGCGGGACCCACGGCGACTACCGCATCGACATCCGGGCCGGATCGAAGTCGGCCGGGCGGATCTACCTCATGAACAGCAACCAGTTCGGCCTGACCGCCTGGCAGACGGAGTGGTTGCGGCGGACGCGGGCCTCGTTGAAGCCGGCCGACAACCCGGAGGCCCCGGCGCTGGCGTTCTTCCACATCCCGCTGCTCGAGCAGAAGTCGCTGTTCGCGCTGGGGAAGACGCCGGGTCTGTGGAACGAGGAGGTGTGCAACGAGAAGGAGGAGGGGCAGGCCCTGCCGGTGCTGGCGGAGGGCGGACGGATCCGTGCCTGCTTCTGCGGCCACGACCACACGAACGACTACCTCGTGCGTGCACGGGACGTGGACCTCGTCTACGGAAGGTCGACCGGCCACTCGGGCTACGGCGGCGAGAAGGTCCGGAAGGGGGCCAAGATCATCGAGTTGGATTTCGCGACCGGCGCCTACACGCAGGTTTCCGTGTTCCCCGACGGCACCACCTGGAAGCCGGTCTAGTCGGCCGCGATCCTGGGAAGCGGGAACGGGACTCACGCAAATCCGCAAAGCCGCGAGGGAACCGGGAGGAAACGGCTTGTTCACCGTGGCCGAACCGGACACCTGATGGTAATCCTCTCCGCGGGTCCCAATTCCGGCGCCGACTTGGCGTCTTGGCGCCATGTGCGTGGGGTCGGTTGTCGCTCCAATGGAATCGTTCCGGTTAGGCCACGCGGAACCTGAATCCGCTGGAGTCGTACCGTGCGGGGACCCCATCTTGGACCGGAATTCCGCATGACCCCGCTCCCGGCAAACTCCGACCTGGTCTACGACGTGGGCATGAACAACGGGGACGACTCCGCGTTCTACCTGCGGGCGGGATTCCGGGTCGTGGCGGTGGAGGCCAATCCGCTTTTGTGCCGCGCCGCGGAGAGCCGTTTTTCGGCGGAGATCGCCGCGGGCCGCATGACCGTGCTCAACCTCGCCATCTCGGATCGGCCGGGGGAGATCGACTTCTGGGTCAACACGGTGGTGTCGGAATGGAGTTCGCTCATCCGGTCGGTTTCCGAGCGGGCGGGGCATCCTGTGGAACGGATCGTGGTACCCACCAATTCGCTGGATGCCGTCGTCCGACGGCACGGGCTGCCCCACTACCTGAAGATCGACATCGAGCATGCCGACGTGATGTGCGTGCAGGCGCTTGGGAAGACTGGGCCGACACCGTTCCTTTCCGTGGAATTCACCGATGAGTCACTGATGGGGGAGATCGCCGCGCAGGGCTATCGGCGGTTCAAGCTGGTCGAGCAGGTGTCGCATCTTCCCGTCGGGCGTTCACGCGGTTGGGAGGGGCTTTCGGGAAGGATGGGCCGTGTGGCGCTCACCGACCGCGGTGCCGTGTTCCGAGCCTTGAGGAAGGTGGTGGGTTTCAACCGTATCCTCTCGATGACCCGGCCGTCCCGGAAATGCGCCGGGCTGGTGTTTCCCGACGGCGCCTCGGGGACCTTCGGGGACGACATCCCTTCGGAGTGGATGGATCGCGAGGAGACGATGGGGCACTGGCGCCGGCACACCGCGGAATGGACGCGGCACGGCCGCGACTTCTGGTGCGACCTGCACGCAGCGGTGTGAGGACAGGGGATTCCTGATTCGATTCTCGATTCCAAGGCGCGGGAATTCACCCCCTGCTCCCACGCCTTCGCTATGCCGTGACCGGACCGACCCGGCTGAGGCGCACGACCGGGGCTCCGGCGATGCGGCTGGCGGCCAGGTCGACCTGGAACTCCGCCATCCAGTCGTTGTGCTCCTCCGGGTCGATCAGCACCTGTTGGACCTTCCATGTCGACTTGTCCTCGGAGACCGCCACGTGGGTGTGCTTCGCGTTCCGGGCCTCGGGATCCAGCCGGACGCGGTCATGGTCGGTGTAGTAGGGTTCGATCGCGGCCTTGAGGGCGCCGGCGGTCCAAGGCGTGCCTTCGGGTGACTCCGTGCCGTCCAACGAGGCGAGCGCGTCGTCGAAGGCGTCCTGCGAAAGCGCGCGGACGAACGGCAGCAGGCGTGCCCGCACCAGCGCGGTGAACTTCCGGACGTCCCGCGTGACGTCCTTCGCCGCCTCCTCGGCGCCGGGTGGACGGAGTTCCGGGGCCTCGGGCTTCGACTCCTTCTGCGGGTTCTTCATCCGCTCCCACTCCTCGAGAAGGCTGGAGTCCACCTGCTTCAGCATCTCGGCCAAGTAGGCCTCCATCTCGACCAGGGACTCGTTCTTGGCCGATTCCGGGACGGTCTGGCGGAGGACCTTGTACACGCCGGTCAGGTGGCGCAGGAGCAGGCCCTCCACGCGCTGCAGTTCGTAGATCTTGATGTAGTCCGAAAAGGACCGGTACTGCTCGAACATCTCCCGGGCGACGGACTTGGGCCGGATGTTCTCGGTGCCGACCCACGGATGTTTGTCGGAGAAGGCGTTGAAGCTGGAATAGACGAACTCCCGGAGGGGCTTGGGATGCTCGAGCTTCTCCAGCTCGGCCATGCGGTCGTCGTATTCCATGCCCTGCGCCTTGAGCTCGGCGACCTTCTCGCCCTTCAGCTTGTCGAGCTGGCGGCGGAGGATCATGTCGGGATCCTCGAGGATCGACTCGACGAGGGTGACGACGTCGAGGGCGTAGTCGGGCGACTCCCGGTCGAGGTGGGGGAGGGTGTCGAGCAGGTAGAGGGAAAGGGTCTGGTTGAGCGAGAAGTCGTCGGGCAGTTCGACGTCGACGCGGACCTTGCGGCCGCCGGGAAAGGGTTCGCCCTTGGGCGCGAGCTTGACGATGCCGCGGTCGACGAGGGCCCGGAAGAGCTGCCAGGCGCGGCGGAAGTGGGACTTCTTCTGGGCGGCGGAGTCGTGGCAGTCGCGGATCAGATGGCGGAGCGCCGAGCAGCCGTCGCCCTCCCGCGAGAGCACGTTGAGGATCATCCCGTGCGAGACCTGGAAGCGGGAGGTGAGGCGTTCCGGGGGCGCCTGGATGAGGCGTTGGAACGTGTTGCGGTCCCAGTTGACGAAGTTCTTCTCGGGCGGCTGGCGGCGGACGAACTTCTTCCCGTCGCGCTTGGACTTCTCCTCGAGCTTGAGGTTCTCGACGACGTGTTCGGGGGCCTGGGCGACGACCCAGCCGACGTTGTCGTAGCCCTTTCGGCCGGCGCGGCCGGCGATCTGGTGGAAGTCGCGTGCGGCGAGGATGGAGGTCTTCTCGCCGCCGTACTTGAAGAGCCGGGTGAAGAGGACGGTGCGGATGGGGACGTTGATGCCGACGCCCAGGGTGTCGGTGCCGCAGATGACCTTGAGCAGGCCCTTCTGGGCGAGCTGTTCGACGAGGATGCGGTAGCGTGGGAGGAGGCCCGCGTGGTGGATGCCGATGCCGGCGCGGAGCCATCGCTTGATGTCGGCGCCGTAGGGGCTGGAGAACTTCACGCCCTCGATGGCGGAGGCGATGGCGGCCTTCTCCTCGCGGGTGGCGACGTTGATCGAGGTGAAGTCCTGCGCGGACTCGGCGGCCTCGGCCTGGGTGAAGTGGACGCCGTACACCGGGCCCTTTCCGTCCTGGATGAGGGACTCGAGGGTCTGGGAGAGGGGCGTCTCGGCCCAGGAGAAGTCGAGGGGAACGGGGCGTGTGACGGACTTGACCGACACGGATTCGCGGCCGGTGACGCGGGACATCTCGCGTTCGAAGAACTCGGTCTCGCCGAGCGTGGCGGACATGAGGAGGAAGCGTGCCCTGGAAAGGGTGAGCAGGGGGACCTGCCAGGCGACGCCGCGTTCGCGGTCGGAGTAGTAGTGGAACTCGTCGACGACCACGTCGCGGAACTCGGCGGCGGGGCCGTCGCGGAGGGCGATGTTGGCGAGGATCTCCGCGGTGCAGCAGAGGATGGGCGCGCCGTGGTTGATGGTGGCGTCGCCGGTGCTGAGGCCGACGTTCTGCGGCCCGAACTCGCGGCAGAGCGAGAGCCACTTCTCGTTCACCAGGGCCTTGATCGGGCAGGTGTAGACCGAGCGTCGGCCCTGGGCGAGGGCCTGGAAGTGGAGGGCCGAGGCGACGAGGGACTTCCCGGAGCCGGTGGGGGTGTTGAGGACGACGTTCTTGCCGGCGTAGAGTTCGAGGATGGCCTCCTCCTGGGCCGGGTAGAGTTCGATGCCGCGGGCCTGGGCGAAGTCGAGGAAGCGTCCGAGGAGGAAGTCGGAATCCGGCGTCTCGAGGCGCGGCAGGAAGTCGTACAGCGTGGAACTCACCGCCGGGACCCTACGGGCCGCGGGGGCGCAGGGGCAATTGCCGGTAGAGGCGACCGTACCGTTCCCAGACTTCGGTCCCGGAATGGTGGCGGACGCTCTCGCGGCATTGTTCCGGAGAGGCCGTCGGCCAATGGCCTTCCGCGAAGCCGGCCAACTGACGGGCGAGGTCCTCGGGATCGTCGGGACGGAAGAGGCGTCCGGTGGAGCCGTTCCGGACGATGTCGACGTTGCCACCGCTGGAGCTGACCACCGCGGGTCGCCCGAGTGCGAGGGCCTCCATCAGGGCCACGGAGCACGGCTCGTTGGTGGAGGGGAGCACGAATACGTCGGAGTCCTCGACCGCGCTACGGACGTCGTTGGTCGGGCCGGCCAGCCGGACGTAGGGGGCGAGGCCGCGGCGGCCGATGTCGGCCTTCAGTCCGGCCGCGAAGGCCTGGGAGTCGGGGTCCTGCGGCGTCGGGCCCCAGAGGGTGAAGTGGAGGCGTTGGCGGAGCGGGACGGGCAGGCGGGCGAGGGCGTCGAGGACGAGGTTCCACTTCTTCCAGCGAACCAGATTCCCGACACCGACGAGTCGGATCCGGGGAGAGGACCGCCCCGGCGGCTGCAGGGGGCGATCGAAGAGGCCGGGATCGCAGCAGGCGGGGATCACCTCGATGCGGCCCGGTGTCGGTTGGAGGCCGTAGTGGCGGGCCATCGCCGGCGTGAGGACCACGGTGGTCATCCGGCCCGAGTTCGCGGCGTCGCGGTACAGTCCGATCCGGCGGGCGTAGGTGTGGTTGGTGAAGACCACCGGCGGACGCATCGGCAACCGGGACAGGATCAGCGCGAGGGCGAAGCCGCCACGGCTGTGGGCGTGGACGACGTCGAAGCCGCCGCGCCGGAGGATCCCAAGCAGGCCCGGGACGGCCAGGGCCGCACGGAGGAACAGCCGGGGGTGGCTGTCCGATTCGGCGATCAGCCAGCGCGACCGTTCCAGACGGAGCTCCGGGGAGCGCCGCTGCTGGAATCGATCGTGGACGAGCACGGCATGTCGGAACGAATCCGAGTCGCGGGCCTGGCGGACGACGCTGAGGATGCCGCCGTCGTCCTCGACCGAGCCGAGGAGGTGGAGGATCCGCAACGGGGCGGTCCGGGGCGGGGAGGACTGGGTCGAACCGCTCACGTCACGCGGTTTCGGAAGTCTCCTCCGCGTGGGGCTTCACGACCAGGTGCCAATGGCAGGCGAGCACCATGCCGGCCGATAGGCCGAAGGTGGTCATGAGGAACCCGGCGTCCCCGGTGGTGGTCAGGAAGATCGCCAACTGGATGAGCCAGAGCGCGCTGATGTGGCAGGCGGTCCGTTCGAAGTTGGTGGAACATCCATTGCGGCGGATGTGGAAGAGGTTGCGAAGCGCCAGGCGCGAGATGGAGCCCAGGAAGATCAGGGCACCCAAGGCGCCGGGGATGCCCAGGTTGACGATGAGACTCGGGGCGCCGGAGTAGAAGGCGCCGTTCTCCAGGTTGCGTTCCACGATGCCGTAGGTGTCGATCTCCCCGTGGGCGTAGAGGTCGCCGAGGTCCGGGACGTAGCCGAGTCCCCGTCCGAGGAGCAGGAACTTGGGCATCACGTCCTTGGCCACGCGGCGCATGACATCGCGTCCGATGGCCGTGTTGTCGGCGTCCATCTGGGCGATGGGATCGATCTCGATGCCGGGAAGGATGGAGAGCATCCGCTGGGCGGCGAAGGGAAGATGACGGGCGGTCTGGTAGGCGGTGGTGATGCCCACGATGGCGACGGCGATGCCGAGCAGGATCTTGCCGACCGAGAGGGTCCTCTGGAAGTAGGCGGAGGTGAACATCACCAGCGGCAGGATCACCAGGGTGATGCGGTGGCCGCCAAGGGCGCCGAGCGCCATGAGACCGATCATCAAGATCAGGCGGACGGACGATTTCAGGCTGAGCGCGGCCGCGGCCGGGGTGAGGCAGAGGAGGATGTAGTTGATGTCACGGGTGATGAACGCGACGGACTGGAAGCGGCGGATGCCGCCTTCCAGCGACTGCATCTCGAACGCGAGGCTGTCCGTGGAGAGGCCGAAGAAGGAGAGGAGGAACCAGAGCGGCCCGGTGCCTGCGGCGAGCGCGAGGTCGGAGACGAGAAAGGTCACGCTCATGAGGCAGCCGACGGTGTAGATCCGCACGAGGAGCTTCCGATCGGTGGGGACGGCGAGGTACAGGAACGGGAAGAGCGAGCCGAGGAACTGCGAGATGTAGGCGCGTCCACCGACCTGACCCTGTCCGAGGACGTTGAGACCGAAGCCGCGGACCTTGATCAGGAGCGCGACGATGCCGAGGAGCAGGAGCAGCCCGATGAAGGTCCACTTGAAGTAGCGGATGCGTTCGCCGAGGTCGGGGGCGCCCTTTCGCATGGCGAACATCAGGGGAAGTCCGCTGACGGAGAGCAGCAGGCTGGCCTCCCAGAAGAAGGGACGTCCCGAGACGAATGGCACCAGCAGCGAGGCGTTCATCATCACCGAGCCGAGCACCAGGGCGAGCTTGGCGTGGTGGGGAAGCGTGACGGCCCAGACGATGGCCATGAAGCCCAGGAGGGCGAGCACCTGCACGGATCCGAGAAGGACGGCGAAGATGAGGAGGGCGAAGGCGAGTCCGACGCCGATCAGCGCCTTCTGGAGTTGGTCTTGTGCGGCAACCATGTTGTGGGGATCGAAAGGGAAGGGGGCGACGGTTTCCGGACTCAGCGGCGGTTCTCGACCTGATAATGGACGCGGGCCCATTCCGGATCCAGCTCGGGTCGGCCTTCAACCCAGCGGACCCAGGGCGGGCTGCCCGAACCCGGGGTCGGCTTGACCACGGCGAAGGCGAAGCAGTTGGTCTGGCGCGGGAAGACCGCGGCGAGAAGTCGGGCGGCCGGCACGGCCAATTTCAGCCCGGTCCTGACAAGGGCATTCCTGCTGGAGGCGGCTCCGGAAGGGGGGCGGAGCGCGTAGCGGTAGTGGTAGGTGCACTCCATCCAGGGCGTGGCGCTGCGGATCGTCTTCTCGATCTCCCGCTCGGTCCACCGGTACACGAAGTTGGGAACGGGGCCGTTCCGCCATCCGCCGTGGCGGCCGTCGGCGCTGAGCGCCACCGCCGCGGTCTCGTATTCCTGTCCCAGGCCGAACCGGGTGCCGATACGGGCCAGGATCGAATCGCGCGGCTCGAAGACCAGGAGTCCACGGCGGGCCACACGGTGCATCTCGAGCAGACCCTTGTGTGGCGAGGCGCAGTGGTGGAGGCCGTTGTGGGCGACCACGAAGTCGAACGACCCGTCCGCATGCTCCAGGTCCTCGACATCCCCGCCCGCCAACACATGGGGGCCGGGATCGTCGATGTCGAAGCGCGTCTCCAGGTTGGTCAGGGTCGCGTTGCGGAGGCCCGCCTCCAGGAGGGTGCGGTGGTCACGTCCACCGGCACAGACCCCAAGGATGCTCATTCCGGGGTCCATGACGCCCCGGCGGATCAGGTCCCGCAGGGTGTCGATGTAGAAGGTGTCGCCGTCCGCCGCCATGTGTCGGTAGAGGAAGCCGGACCCGCGGTTCCAATTCAAACACCAAGTCCGCAGCCAATCTGGAACGATTCGCAAGGGATCCGCACGCCACGGCGCCAAGCCGCGAAGGAGGAGGGAGAACCCCCCCCCGGTTTCCCGTTGCGGAACCGTACACCGAATGGTGGTCGCCCTTTCGGTCCCCGATCCTGTGCCCCGTTGGCGTCTTGGCGTCTTGGCGAGAGGTCGGTCTTCGTTCCAACGGAATCGTTTTGGCTCAGCCGCCGTGCTTGCGGATCACAGTCAGGATCCAGCCCTCGTGCATCCGGGCGGTGCAGACGCCGACATCCTTGAGCGCCTCGGCGACATCCGTGCGGCCGTTCTTGCCGGTCACGACGAACCGGCCGTCCTCGAGGGTGAAGTTCCACTGGTGGAGTCCCGTGTACTCCTGGGTCTCCGCCTCGTTGGGCGCGTGGTAGAGCACCGCCTCGCAGCCGGGCTTCGCCACAAGCACCATCTGCCGCATGGCCTCCACTGGGTTCTCGGCGTGGTCGATGCAGTTCTGCGCGTAGACGAAGTCGAACTCGTTCTCACCGAACTGCTGGACCAGGGCTTCTCCCGAGCCGGCGACGGTACGGACCGGCGGGACCACCTTGTACTGCGCGATCAGCGCGTCGTAGCGCGATGCGAGCGGGTCGACCGCGGTGATCTCGAGTTCCTTCCCGGGATGGGTCTTCCCGAGGATCGTCAGCGGCCCGGCCCCGACGTCGAGGATGCGGATGCGTTGTCCCGCGAGCCGTTCGATGAACGGCCGATGCATCCCGTCGAGCGGCGCGGACGGGTCGAGTCGGCGCACGTAGTCCTCGGGCCAGCGGCCGCCGCGGGTCCGGAAGTAGTCGTCCCAGAAGTCGGTCTCGAAGTTCAGGCCTGCCTGGCGTCCGGCGAAGAGTTGGACGACCCGGTTGCGCAGCTTCCGGAGCAATTTCAATGGGGACATCATCGTCGACTTTGGCGTTCGGCGGGGATCGAATCCGAAAGCGACGCCGTTTGGAATCCGCGAATCGGCGAGCCTTCCAAGTCGGCGACCGCCCGCGGGTTTCCCGGGCCGGCACTGCGGACCGGCTTGATCGGCCGGCATCCCCGGGTGACGCTCCGCGACCTGTCCGACCCATGAAGAAGCTTCTCAACCGACTGTTCCGCCGATTTGGGCACGAGATCCGGCCCGTGGCTGCGGGACGCACGGAGGAGGGAGTCGACGACCTGGAGCCCGCCGAATTGGAGATCCTGGACCTGGTGAGGCCGTTCACCATGACCAGCACCGAACGGATCGTCGCCTCGATGTTGGCGGTGCGCCACGTGGTGGAGCAGAAGATCCCGGGGGACCTCGTCGAGTGCGGCGTCTGGCGCGGCGGGAACATGCTCGCCATGGCCCGGATGCTCGTCCGGCTCGGCGACACCGGCCGCAACCTCTTCCTCTACGACACCTTCGAGGGCATGTCGGCGCCGACGGACTCCGACGTCGCCGTCCATGGCGAGTCGGCGAAGGAACTCTACGACGACCTGCGGAAGTCGGGTGAGGGCTGGTGTCAGGCGTCGCTTGAAGACGTCCGCGCCACGATGGCGCTCTCCGGATATCCTCCGGAGCGCATCCATTTCGTTCGCGGACGTGTGGAGGAGACGATTCCCGGGACGGTTCCGGAGAGGATCGCGGTGCTGCGCCTCGACACGGACTGGTACGAGTCGACGCGTCATGAGTTGGAGCATCTGTATCCACGGTTGGTGCGGGGCGGGATCCTGATGATCGACGACTACGGCCATTGGCAGGGAGCGCGGCGCGCGACGGACGAGTACCTGAAGGTGGCGGCGCCCGGAGTCTTCCTGCACCGCATCGACTACACCGGTCGCGAGATGGTGAAGCCCTGAGCCCTGCGGAGTGGTTCACAGCCAAGGGTGCCAAGGGTTTCAGGAGGCTTTTTGGGGGGATGGAGTCCCGACTTCAGCCGGCTCGGGCATGTGTGGGCGCTGGTTTCCGCCGCGGACTCCGCGTGCTTCGTCTGGGGAAGGAAGAGCCTCGTGACCTCGTCTCCTACGGCGTGCTGAGGGAGTGGTTCACAGCCAAGGGTGCATCCGCGGATCGGACCCACACGGAGGATCGGGGAATGGGGAGCATTCCGCGGCTTGGCAGCCGCGGCTACCGGAGGGAGCAGGGGTTCGCTTGCGGAACCGTCGAAAGGCAACGGAGAGGAGACCGCGGCTTGGCAGCCGCGGCCACTTGCGGGAAATCGGGAATCCCGAATCGGGAATCAAAAACGCCCCCCCCCGGTCCGGGATCAGAGGAACGCGGCCGCTTCGAGGGGGCGGGTGATTCCGGCCTTCCGCGCGCGACGGTAGGCGACCAGCACCGCGATGGCGGGAGGGATCCCGGCGGCCAACGACGCGAACGCCACGATGGAGATCCATCCGGCATCCAGGCGGATTCCGGCGAAGGAGACCAGCGCTGCCAAGACGCCTGCCGCCACGGCCCGTGACCAGAGGCCGCCGAGCAGATGGAAAGGACGGATTCCTGCACGGCGGGCGTATTCCGCGGGCAGCGGATAGAGCATTCCGGCGGCGGTTCCCCCCAGGAATCCCCACGCGACTCCCACCGGCCCCAGCCACCATCCCAGCGGCGCCGACAACGCGACGGAGACCAGGAGCTCGCGCCGGACGTGGAGGGCGATCGAGTGCATGCATCCGTGGCCGTAGAGCCACCAGGCCGGCTGCGCGGCAAGGCCTGTGATGAGGAAGCGTCCCGCCATCAGTGCGGCGACGACGGAGTCGGAAGTCCATTCTCCTCCGAGGTAGCCGGCCAGGAACGCGGGGATGCAGAGGGCGGCCGCGGTCATCGACGCGCCATGGATCCAGCCGTTGAGGCGAGCGATCCCGGCCGAGATCCGCTCGCCGTTGACGGCCTTGGCGGCGAGGATCGGCCAGACGGCTTCGTCCGCCGACTGGAAGAGGAGCCGCAGCTTCGAGAACAGGTTCGCCGCGACGACGTACCGGCCGACCTGCGTCTCCGTCCAGATCCAGCCGACCAGAAGCGTGTCGACGGTGTAGAGGGCCAGCGTCCAGACCTGCATGCTGAGGACGCCCGAGGCCTCCCTCCAGAGGTCCCGGAGCCGGGCGGAATCCGCCGCGTCCCAGGTCAGGTCGAGGATCCGCGTCTCCGGGGCGGCGATCCGGATCATGGGCACCGCGAGGGCGACCGCGCAGAGTTGTGGGAGGGAGGCGGAGAGGATGAAGGACCAGATCCCGAGGCCGTAACGGAAACCCGCCCAGAGCACCAGGACCGTGGTCCAGGCCATGACCGTCTGGATGGCGAACATCCGTCGCTGGAGACCGAGGCCGATCAGTTGCTGGAGGTAGGCGTTGGCCAGAACCACGACGGCGCCGGTGGACCCGAGCAGCAGGTAGAAGGCGAATGGAAGCCGCAGTTGGCGGGCGTTGGGGGTCAACGAATAGACCGCCAGGATGCCCACGCCGAGAGCCAGCGCGACCACGCCGAACCAGGAGTACAACCTCTGTCCGAAGACGACAAAGCCGTCCCGTTCGGCTCCCACGCCCAAGGAGAGGATCCGACGGTTGATCGCGGTCCGGAAGCCCCCGTCGAGCGCCGGCAGGCATCCGAGGATCAGGACCGCGACGCCGATGAGCCCGTAGATCGGCAAGGTCAGGTTCTTCTGGAACAGCTTCAGAGTAACCAAGGACACCGACGCCCAGGAAAGGGCGGAGAGAACCCGCCAGAATACCGTCTGGACGAAGATGGAGCGGACCATTCGCAACAAACTGCCACGACGCCTGCCGTGGCGCCATTTTCAATCGGGCCGTGCCGATGTGGAGGCCGTGGAATGCCCGCTTCCACCCTTCAGGAGAAGTGCCGCGGCCGCCCAACCCGAGCTCGCGGCGTCCTCAGCCCGCGGCCCGGCGAAACCGTCGCCCGCCAGGATGAGCTGCGGCGCCTCGCCCACGCGGACGCAGGGTTCCGTGTGCCATCTGCTGGGGCGGCCGAATCGCCAGCCGTGCACCTGGAACTCGCGGATTCCCACACCCAGCCAGGGAGCCGCGGCCGCGAGCAGACGACGGCCGACTTCGGTCCGGTCCTCATCCCAGTGCTCGAGGCTGAACGCCGCCGTGGCGTGGATCGTTACCGCAGGCGTGCGGGAGATCCCCTTCGTCCGGTTGTCCGCGATCCAGGCGATCGGGCCTCCGGTGGGCGTCATGGCGCCGACGTCGGACGGGAGTTGCGACGGACCTTCGAGCACGGCCAGCACGGCGATGCAGCGATCGTAGTCGACGGCTTCGAGCTGTGGGCGCAGCCCGGCCGGAACGTCGCAGCCTGCCGAACGCAACAGTTCCAAGGATTGGGGCAGCGGCGGCGTCAGCACCACGGCATCGGCGGTGAACGTGCCGCCCGTCGCGGTTTCCACGCACCAGCGTTCTCCGGCGCGGCGGAGGCCGGACACGGACGTCTCGAGCCGGACGTCGAGTCCGAGCGCGAGACGTTTCGCGACGGCGGACATCGAGGGTTCGCCACGCCAGCGGAGCGGTTGGTTGGGGACGGCTTCCGAGTCCTTCCAGGAAACCAGCGTCCCATCCCGGATCAGCGGTTCGAGGAGTGCGGCGAAACGTGGGCCTTCCGCCGTCAGGAACTGTGCGCCGTGGTCGAAGGCGGCGTCGCCGATCCGGCGGCTGGCGAGTCGGCCACCGAAGCCGCGTCCCTTGTCGAGCACGAGCACGCGAAGGCCGGCACGCTGGAGTTCCGCCGCGGCGACCAGGCCGGAGATGCCGGCGCCGATGACCAACGCCTGGGTGTGGAACTGCGGTTCGTCCATGTCTTCGGGGGCTGCCGGTCCCGATCAGGCGTCGAGGTTCCGCCAGCGGCGGGCCTTCAGCTCGAAGCGAGGCAACATGCCGGCGGCCACGGCGGTGACCGGCACGCGCAGCGCCAGCGATTCCTGGATGCGCGCGGCGACCGCGCGGGCACCGGCCTCGTCGGCTTCCACCTCGATGGCCAGCTCGAGCAGCGGCTGGCGCCGGTCGACGGTGACGCGGTATTCGCCGGCGACGCCGGACTCGCGCACCAGGGCGTCGAGGGCCGACGGATAGACGTTCACTCCGCGCACCACGAGCATGTCGTCGACCCTTCCCAGGATCCCGCCCTCGAGCACGAGGCGTCCGTCGATGCGTCGGGCGCGGACGAGATCGCCCGTGCGGTAGCGGATCAGCGGGCAGGCGACACGGCGCAGGGTGGTCAGGATCAATTCGCCGGGAGCGCCGGGGGCGACGGCGGAACCGGTTTCCGGGTCGACCACCTCGGCGAGGAAGCTTCCTTCCATCACCACGAGGTGACCGGGATGCCGTGGATCCTCGTGGGTCACGGGGCCCGTTTCGGTCATGCCGTGGTGGTCGGACACGTGGGCACCGTTCCACGCCTCGGCGATCCGTTGCCGGACGGCTGGGATGGAGCCGCCGGGTTCACCGGCGACCAGGATGCGGCGGATGTTGAAATCGGAAGGTTTGAGACCCTCGTTGCGGGCGGTCTCGGCGAGGTGGAGGGCGTAGGTCGGAGTGCAGCAGAGGACGGTGCAGGCCTGTTCGCGGAGCACGCGGAGACGTTGGGCGGAACTCATTCCCCCGCCGGCGACGGCGAACACGCCCATCCTGCCGGCGGCCTCGAACGCGAGCCAGAAGCCGAGAAACGGTCCGAAGCTGAAGGCGAAGAAGGCGCGGTCCTGGGCGGTCACCCCGGAGGCCTGGAGAACGGAGATCCAGTCGTCGGTCATCGCCGACCAGCTTTCGGGCGTGTCGAGCCAGCGGAGCGGGGCGCCGGTGGTCCCGCTCGTCTGGTGGCAGCGGGTGTAGCGATCGAGAGGGTAGGTGAGATCCGATCCGTAGGGCGGATGCAGCGCCTGGTCCTCGACGAGGTCCCGCTTGGTCGTGAAGGGGAAGCGCGCGGAGAAGTCGGCAATGGAAGCGACGGAACGGCCGCCGTCGGCGAGGCCGGCGAGACGGCGTTGGTAGAACG
>CAIYXO010000927.1 GCA_903930165.1 uncultured Verrucomicrobiota bacterium
CAAAGCCTGGTTCGAGCAGGCCAAGGCCGCCGGGGTGGTCGAGCCCAACGCCATGGTCCTGTCGACCCTCGGCCTGGAGGGATTCCCGTCCTCCCGGACCGTGCTCCTCAAGGCTGCCGATGAGCGGGGTTTCTCCTTCTTCACTAACTACGCCAGCAAGAAGGGGGCGGAAATCGCCGCGAACCCTAAGGCCACCCTCCTTTTTCCTTGGTTTTCTCTGGAGCGACAGATTCACATAACTGGCTCATTAATAAAGACTTCCGAAGAAGAATCGGTCACCTATTTCGCCCGGCGCCCTTACGGGAGCCAGCTGGGTGCTTTGGCGTCGGACCAGAGCGATATCATCGCCGACCGGCAGGTCCTGGAGGCCAAGTTGGCCGAATTGAAGGCTAAGCACCCCGAAGGGCAGGTCCCGAAGCCCCTGCATTGGGGCGGCTACCGGCTGATTCCGAGGAGTTTTGAGTTCTGGCAGGGGCGCACCAACCGCCTCCACGACCGCTTCCATTATAGCCAGACGAAGGAAGGCTGGAGGATCGTGCGCCTCTCGCCGTGAGGGCGTGGTGGATTAGTCTATCTAATAGGGGGTGCCTAGGGGTGCTTACTCTGGGTCGGGGGGTACTCGCAGGGTTGACCATCTTGCAGGGAATCGTTCACCAATCCCTTTCCCGCGTCTAAATGCGCCCTCTTTCCCTCATCGGCTTCCTCGCTCCGGCCCTCGTTTTCGCCAAAGCCTCCGGCGAGCACGAAGGCGTGTCCCGCGGTGCCACCGACCTCTTCACCCTCGGCGGTTTCCCGATCTCCAATTCGATCCTGACCACCTGGATCATCGCGATCCTCATCATCGTCGGCGTGCGCCTGGCCGTGGGCACCCCGAAGCTGATCCCGGGCAAGGGTCAGGCGGTCGTCGAAGGTCTGGCCCAAGGTCTCCGTGACGCCCTGGAGCCGATCGTCGGCAAGCAGATGATCGGCAAGACCTTCCCGCTGCTCTGCGGCTTCTTCGTCTTCATCCTCCTGATGAACTGGAGCGGCCTGCTCCCCGGTGTCGGCACGGTCAAGTACCAGCATGATGGCCACTGGCTCGACGCCATCCGCCCGGCCAACTCCGACCTCAACACCACCCTCGCGCTGTCCGTCGTCTCGTTCCTCGCCTGGACCTACTTCGTGCTGCGTTACGCCGGCGTGCGGGTCCTCGTCTTCGACCTCTTCGGCAACAAGGCCGACCGCAAGGAGATCGGCTGGGGCATGTGGATCCTGCTCAGCTTCATCTTCCTCGGCGTCGGCGGCATCGAGGTCGTCTCCATCGCCTTCCGCCTGATCTCCCTCTCGTTCCGACTCTTCGGTAACGTCTTCGGCGGCGAAAACCTCATCCACTCGCTCGGCGGTATCGCGCCCTACGTCATCCCGGCCATCGCCGGCCTGCTCGAGGTGCTCGTCGGCCTCATCCAAGCCTTCGTCTTCACCCTGCTCTCCGCCGTCTACATCGGCCTCATCTGCAACCACGAAGGTGGCCACGACGAGGAGCACGCCCACTGACCTTCCGCTTTCGAGGCGGGTGATTTGCTGGGAGTCCCCCAAGCGGTCCGCCGAGAAGAAACCCAAAACAACAACAAACATGATCATCGCTGAAATCACTGGTTCCCTCCCCGCCGCCGTCGGCTGCTTCGCCGCCGCCATCGGCGTAGGTCTCGTCGGCGCCAAGGCCGTCGAGTCCGTGGGTCGCAACCCGGAGGCTTCCGGCAAGATCCTCGTCCAGTCCATCCTGGGC
>CAIYXO010000928.1 GCA_903930165.1 uncultured Verrucomicrobiota bacterium
CACAACGCCAAGTGGCCGCCCCAGTTCCGCCCTTTCAGGGCTCGGAACCCCTTCTGGATCGGTCTCCCGGGGCTTTGCCCCGGGCTGTCGCCTTCCGCCCCGTCGGGGCTCGGAGCCCAGCTGCGGAGGAGATTCAGGCGCCGCGATACCAGGCCAGCGTGCGGTCGAGGCCTTCCTTCCAGGTGACCTTGGGTTCCCAACCGGTGGCCGCGCGCAACGCGGAGACGTCGGCAAGGGAATGCCGCACGTCGCCGACCCGGTCGGGTTCATGGCGGGCACTGAGCTGGCGTCCGGTGAGTGCGTTGAGGTCGTCCACGAGCCGCAGCAGCGTGATGCGTTCGCCGCAGGCGACGTTGAAGAAGCGGCCGGCAACCTGTTCCTCGGGCGCCGCGGCAGCACCGAGGTTCGCGTCCACCACGTTGGCCACGTAGGTGAAGTCCCGCGACTGCTGGCCGTCGCCGAAGATCACCGGCGTCTCGCCCTTGAGGAACTGGGTGCAGAACTTCGCGATGACGCCGGAGTACGGCGAGTTGAACGCCTGGCGGGGGCCGAAGACGTTGAAGTAGCGGAGGCTGACGGTCGGCAGCCCGTAGAACCGGTGGAACATCCGGGCGTAGGTCTCGGCGGCGTACTTCTGGAGCGCGTAGGGCGAGAGCGGATTGGGCGGGAGGCCTTCGTGCTTGGACGGCGCGTCGTTGTCGCCGTAGACGGACGACGACGAGGCGAAGAGGAAGCGCTTCACCCGGGCGGCCTTGGCGGCCTCGAGCAGGTTCAGCGTGGCGGTGAGGTTGTGGGCGTTCGAGGCGAGGGGTTCCGCCACCGAACGCGGAACGCTGGGAAGGGCCGCCTCGTGGAAGATCCAGTCGGTGCCCGGAACCAGCCGCGCGAGCAGGACGGGATCCCCGGCGTCGCCCTCGACCACCTCCAAGGCGTCGCCGGGCCGGGCCCAGGCCAGGTTGTCGCGGGAACCGAGGGAGAAGTTGTCGAGGACGGTGACGGAGTGGCCGGCGCGGACGAGCGCCTCGGCGATGTGGGATCCGATGAATCCGGCGCCGCCGGTGACAAGGGCTTTCATGGCAGGAAGCGGACCGGGCCGGGCCGGGCCCAACGACGGGACACCGGAACACCTGCGGTCCAGGGTAGGGATCGGCAGGCCGGGGTCAGGCCTTGACCCAGCGTTCCGGGGGAAGCCCGAAGGCGGCGAAGGCGTTGCGGGTGTCCACGATGAGCCGCGCCGCCTCGGCGACCGGCTTCAGGTCCATGGCGGCATGTCGGGTGAGCAACAGGACGGCGTCGAAGCCGGCCACCGTCGCCGGATCCAGCGCCACGCTGCGGCGGCCGGCGAAGTGCCCGTGCTCACGGCTGGGCCGGATCACCGGGATGTGGGGATCGTGGTACTCCACCGTCGCCCCGGCCTCCTCGAGGCGTTCCCAGAAGACATAGCCGGGACTCTCGCGGTCGTCGTCGACGTCGGACTTGTAGGCGATTCCCAGAAGCAGGAGGCGAGCTCCCCGGAGGGGCCTTCCACGGGCCGCGAGGGCCGCCTCGAGCCGGCCCAAGACGTAGGAGGGCATGCCGGTGTTGACCTCGCCGGCCAGCTCGATGAAACGCGTCTGCTGGCCGTATTGCCGGGCCTTCCACGTGAGGTAGAACGGGTCGATGGGGATGCAATGGCCCCCGAGACCGGGCCCCGGA
>CAIYXO010000929.1 GCA_903930165.1 uncultured Verrucomicrobiota bacterium
CGCGTGCTCGAAGTCACCGGAACTTTGGGCACGACGGTTTCCACAAGTCTTGTGGTTCCGGCGTCGGCATCGAAGCTTTGGTTGCGAACCCACGGTGTCATCCATCCCGGGATGGCCTCGGTCCAGGTGAATTCCGGACCTTGGATTCCCCTTTCCAACGACCATTGCTCAATGGAAGGAATCGGAGCGAATCTCAACGGCATCGGTGGCCCCTTGGACACCCTCAGTTTTACCGTTCCTGAAGCGGTCTTGAACCCGGGCGTCCGCAATACCTTCACTTTCCGCTTCAACGGCAGCGACAGCTCCGAGACCGCATTCCGCGTGTTGGATCTCAACTTCAGGAACGCCGACGGACAGTTGGTGATGTCCATGACGGACCCGATCCAACCGTACGTTTCGGTGATTCCGTCCGTGCGGTCCCCCAGTTTTTCCCAGGCCACGGTGGATGCCCAGAAAGTGTTGGGCAAGCAACTGTGGACCGATGGGGCGCTGACGGCCTCTTGGACCGGTTCCAGCATCCGGGCGAAATGCGCCGACTGCCATTCCACCGACGGCCGCGACCTGAAGTACTTCAACTACTCGAGCCGCTCCATCCAGGAGCGGGCCAAGTTCCACGGCCTGGATTCCGCCGAGGCAACGGCGATCGCCGTCTACATCGAGTCCAATGCCTCCGCCCGGTTGGGGAGCCCTTGGAACCCGCCCTATCAGCCGACGCCAGGCATGGATGCGCGGCCGATCTCCAACTGGGCTGCCGGCGGCGGCATCGGTGCGGTCAGCCCCGACGAAACCGCGACCTTCAACGCCCTCTTCGGCGGTGGAGCTCCGGCCTTCAACTTCGCCGCCACAATCAACGCGCGAGAACTGCCGATCCAAGTTCCGCTCCCCGACTGGAACACATGGCTTCCGAAGGTTCATCCGCTCGACTACTGGGGTGACTCGTTCCTTCCGGTGGACGCTGCTTTCAAGTTCCTCCGAACGACCACCAAGGAGCATTTCCAGATCCATCTGGCGGACGCCTGGGCCGTCTACCAAGGCTGGGCAGCCGTCCACCTCGTTCCGATGAACGGGGACACCGAGGATAGCGCCCATTTCCAGATCGCCCGGTACAGCCTGGCCAAGTGGCGACTGGTGCGTACCTGGGATGCCCTCCAGACGTTGAACCTGGAGGATTCGGGCAAGTACATGTTTCCCTGGCCTGAGTCGGCCGCACGAACCTGGCCCGGCACCGCGGGCACCGCCTTCCAAGCGGCTCCCCAGCTTTCGATGACCCGCCAGGTCGAACACTCGCTCCGGGATTCGACGACCAAGACCTTCGCCGTGCGCTCCCTTCAATGGTACTGGCTGCAATTGGTCCTGAACGACGCCAACCACCGCCGGAACGACACCAGCCCCATCGATTGGCCCTATCTGATGGGGCAGATCTTCCATCTTTGGGATCACGACATCCCTTCGGAGGCGATGCTGATCACGGTGATGGCGAAGTCCGCGGAAGCTGGAACAGGCGACCCGTTCTCTCCCAACAACGTCTATTCAGGCTTCATCGCCGGTCCGCGCCTCGGTTGGATTTTCGGCACCCCAACCCACGCCTCATGGAGCTCCTACAATCCCGGATTCCGGGACTCCGTGATCAGCGCCTTCGTTGAGGAATCCTCCAACTGGATCACGCACTTCGGACGCGACCACTTCATCCATGTCAGCGGCGAAATCGATCCGTTCGACAACAACAACACGCCGGGCACCCCGACATCTCCGCCCTGGATCCGGAGCCACGCCGGGGTGATCAGCTCGGCTGAGTCGCTCGGATACTCACCTGTTGTGATCCAGCAACTGAAGGACTTCGGAATCCAGCTCTGGCCCGACGCGACCTGGTAGCCGGAAG
>CAIYXO010000930.1 GCA_903930165.1 uncultured Verrucomicrobiota bacterium
ATGCGCGGGAACGCGACCGCCGGGTGCGGACCGCCCTCGAGGCGGAAGGCGTGGTGATGACCAGCCACAGGGACTCGGTGATCCGCGAGGAGCGGGACCTGCTTTCGAAGACCGGCGGCGTCTACACGGTGTTCACCCCGTACTCGAAGGCCTGGCGTGCGCTGCCGGTGCCCCCGCCGCTTCCCAGGATCGGCGGTCCCCGCACTGCGTTGCCGCCCCAATGGGTGTCGCTGCCTTTGCCGGCGGGACCCGAGGTCCTCGGGCATCCGCTGCAGCAGGAGCTCTTTCCAGCCGGAGAGCGGTCCGCCCGCCAGGCGCTGGACGCCTTCGCCGAGCGACGTGTGTTCGACTACGAGACCTCGCGGAACCATCCCGCCGACGACACCGGGACCTCCCGGCTTTCGGCGCACCTGCGTTTCGGCACGGTGAACATCCGGACGGTGCTGGAGCGGCTTTCTTCGGCGCGGGCGAAGGCGACGACGCCAGCGCAGGTCAAGAGTGCCGACGTGTGGCTCAGCGAACTGGTCTGGCGCGAGTTCTACATCCAGATCCTCGCCAACCACCCGCATGTCGCCCGCGGCGCGTTCCGCCCCGAGTACGACGCGCTCCAGTGGACGGGCGAGGACGCTTGGTTCGACGCGTGGGTGGCGGGACAGACCGGCTATCCGATCGTTGACGCCGCGATGCGTTGCCTCGCGAAGACCGGTTGGATGCACAACCGGCTTCGGATGATCGTGGCGATGTTCCTGACCAAGGACCTGCTGATCTCCTGGCAGCGGGGCGAGCGCCATTTCATGCGGGCGTTGGTGGACGGGGATCTCGCGGCGAACAACGGCGGCTGGCAATGGAGCGCCGGGTGCGGCACCGACGCGGCGCCGTACTTCCGGATCTTCAACCCGGTCAGCCAGGGGACGAAGTTCGATCCCGACGGCACGTTCGTGCGGCGATGGGTGCCGGAATTGCGGGACGTCCCGGCCGATCGGATCCATGCTCCCTGGGAGAGCCCGCTGCTCCAGTCGCGTGGCGGGTATCCGCGGCCGATCGTGGACCACGACGTGCAGCGGCGACGCTGCCTGGAGATGTTCCAAGCGGTGAAGGGGAAGCCGAAGGCGGCGGGAAAGGAAGAGGAGACGGAATGAACGACGTGGACCGACTCGAATACGACGCGCTGACACGCCAATTGGAACGGATGCGGGCGATGCAGTACGCCTACAACCGCAAGTTCTTCATCCTGCTGCTGGTCTCCACGCTCGTCGCGGTGGCGTTGATCCTGGACGGCCGGCGTGAGGGGTTGGCGGTGGTTTGCTTCGGGCTGGTCACCACCGGGGTGACGTCGTCGTTCTTCCTCCATTTCTGCGACTTCGCCCGGGTCCATGCGCGGGCGCTGGAACGTCGCATCAACCGGCTCATCGGCCGTCCCGTGCTGATCGCGTCCGAGTTGGAGGCCGACTACTTCTATCCGCACGTCTCGCCGAAGCTGAGCGGCTTCAGCTTCGCCGCCCCGGGCTTGTTCTTCTCCGTCTTCACGCTGCATTTCTGCGTCGTGTGGGGGGCGCTGGTGGTTTGGGCCGGCCTGAAGCTGAGAGACCTCATGTCGGAAGGCCCCTGGTTCCTGCTCCTCTCGGCCTGGATCCTCTGGACCGCCGTCCAGTTGGCCTACCTGTATCACTGGTTTGTGATGTCCGGGGCCGAGGCCCGGCTCGCGGCCCGGCTCGCGGCGAACGACTCGGACGACACGCCGGCCTGATCACGACACGGTTCCCGGGACCCTCACGCGAAGGCGCCAAGCCGCGAAGGGGATCTTCTGTGGGTTCCTGGGGCTGGGGATCCGCGACGCCCGATGCCCATGGGCACCGTCATCGCGTCTTGCGGCTGAATCACCCTTCGCGACACCGCGGAATGGCCCCGGCCCAGCTCGGCACCGCAGTCATTGGCGGGAGCGATGCAGTTGGGATTGGCACGCAAAACCGCAAAGCCGCAATGGATCCGGAAGGAAACCGCTGGTTCAGCGCGGCAGAACCGGACACCGGATGGTGATCCTCTCCGCGGGTCCCACTTCCGGCGCCGCGTTGGCGTCTTGGCGCCCTTTGCGTGAGGTCGGGTGTCGCTCCAATGGAATCGGTCCGGATTGGCCGAGCACGGTTTTTTGGGGGACGGGAGGAAGGAGGAATGTCCGCCAAAATGCGGGGCCTCTTCCCTTTTGCGTTCCGGGCGGTCCGGTCCAATACTGTCCACCTCATTCCTACATGAACGCACCCATCCGTGTCGCTGTGACCGGCGCCGCCGGCCAGATCGGTTACTCGCTCCTCTTCCGCATCGCGTCCGGCGCGATGTTCGGTCCGGACCAGCCCGTGATCCTCCACCTCATCGAGATCGAGCCGGCGCTCAAGGCGCTCAACGGCGTGGTGATGGAGCTCGACGACTGCGCCTTCCCGCTC
>CAIYXO010000931.1 GCA_903930165.1 uncultured Verrucomicrobiota bacterium
TCGAAGGGGTGGGAGCCCTGCGCGCCACGCGGAGTCGTGGACGGAATGCGGTCGACGCCGAACAGGCGGGCCACCTCCTCGATGAGGTCCGCTTCGCGCTTGAGGTCCACGCGCCATGTTGGGATTTCCCATTCGGATTCCTCGCCGCGCGGTGAAGCGGGGGACGCCTCGACCAGCCCAAGGCCTGCGAGATGGCGGGCCTGATCGTCGGCCGGGATCGCGATTCCGAGCAGCGCGTCCGTGCGTGCATGGCGAAGACGGATGCGTCGTGCCTCGGCGGGAACCGGGAAGGCGTCGACGACTCCGTCCGCCAGGGCGCCTCCGGCGGTCTCGAGAATGAGTTGGGCGCAACGGCGGCTGGCGAAGTCGGCGACACCGATGTCAGCGCCACGCTCGAAACGGTAGCTCGCGTCGGTGCGCAGACCGAGGGTCTTCGAGGTCCGGCGGACCTGGGTTGGAGTGAAGTAGGCGGACTCGATCAGCACGTCGACGGTCGTGTCCTGGATCTCGGTGTTGCGTCCGCCCATGACGCCGGCGAGGGCGATGCCCTTCTGTTCGTCGGCGATGAGGAGGCTCTCCGCGGACAACGTGTGCTCGCGGCCGTCGAGGGTGGTGAACTTCTCACCTTCGGCCGCGCGGCGGACGACGACGGTGGGGACACCGGAGGCACCGCGACCGACGAGGTTGTAGTCGAAGGTGTGCAGCGGCTGGCCGGTCTCGAGCATCACGTAGTTCGAGACGTCCACGACGTTGTTGATGCTGCGGAGCCCGACCTTCTCGAGCGCGGAGCGGAGCCAGGCGGGGCTGGGGCCGACCTTCACGCCGCGGACGACGCGGGCGGTGTAGCGCGGGCAGAGATCCGGGGACTCGATGCGGACGGAGACCTGTTCGGCGGCGGTCGGCTTCCCGCCCGAAGGCAGTTCGGCCGCGGGAAGTCGGAGCGGATTGCCGGTCAGCGCCGCGATCTCGCGGGCGATGCCGATCAGGGAGTTCCAGTCGGGACGGTTCGGCGTGATCTCGAGGTCGTAGACGACGTCGCTGCCGGAACGCCCGAGGTACGTGGCGAGCGGCTGCCCGACGACCGCGTCGGGCCGGAGGATCAGGAGTCCGTCCTCGCGACGGTGGCCGATGGCCTCGGGATCGATGCCGAGCTCCTCGTGGGAGCACATCATGCCGTGGGACTCGACGCTGCGGATCTTGCCGACCTTGATGGTGAACGGCTCCTTGTCGCCGGGCTTCATCGGCAGCGAGGCGCCGGGAAGGATCAACGGGACCTTGTCGCCGGCCTGGAAGTTCTGGGCGCCGCAGACGATCTGGCGTTCACCCTTGCCGTCGGCCACGCGGCAAACCGAGAGCTTGTCGGCATTGGGATGCTTCTCGCGGGTGATCACCTGGGCGACGACCACGCCGTCGAACTCCCCGGCGACCTTGTGGACCCCTTCGACCTCGAGGCCGAGCAGGGTGAGGCGCTCGGTGAGCTCCTCGGGGGTCCAGTTGAAGTCCACGTACTGCTTGAGCCAGTTGAGGGTGACTTTCATTCGGGGAAATCAGGTGTGCCGGAACGCGTCCGGCGGCCGAGGGGACGCGGATCAGGGTTTCGGGGCCGCCTCGAGGATCTGGAACGGCGGGCGGGTCTCGGGAATCGCCGAGGCGAAGTCGTGTCCGACCAAGGCGGCGACGGTGGCGGCGACCTGGGCCTGCACGGCCGGGGGCGTGTTGGAACGCTCGCCGAGCGGGGCCACGCCGGGCCCCATCGCCGCGAACCAGATCGAGGCGGATTCGGCGATCTCCTTGCCGTGGCTCTTCCAGGCCACCGGTGTCGGGCCCCGGCCGTGGTCCACGGAGACCAGGATGGCGGTCTTGTCCCGGTACTCCGGCATCGACTGCACCAGCGCCCAAAGCTCGCCGAGGAAGCGGTCGAACTCGCGGACCGCACGGAGATAGCGTTCGTAGTGGCCTTCGTGGGCCCAGTCGTCCGTCTCGCCGAAGGAGATGTACATCGCCCGCGGCCTGAAGGTGCGGAGGGTGTGCTTGGCGGCGTAGGCCACGTAGGTGTCCAGCAGGACGCCGGACCACGGGGTGCGTCCACGTTCCACGATCTCGGTCAGGGCCGAGGGCACGGGCAGGAGCTCGGTGCCGTCCGGGACATCGAATCCGCTCCACACCGGGATGCGGGAACGCGGGGTGTTGAGGATCCAGGGCAACACGTCCCAGTTGATGGTCGCGGCGACGCGACCCCCGAAGCCCGGGCGGCCCTGCAGCCACTCGAACACGTTGGTGTTCGGGTTGAGGATCTTGTCGTTGGAATCGATCCGCGGGTCCGGTTTGCCGGTGAGGAACTCGTTGTATCCGGGATAGGAGAAGTTGCGCCCGTTGGTGACGCGGACCTCGCTGCCCTTGTCGCGGTTGCCCCAGATCTGTCCCTTCGAGGCCACCGTGTCCCAGAGGAAGGGCATCAGCGCCGCGCGGGACTGCTCGGGGGTCGACCGGAGGAATTCCTTCCGGACGGCGTTGCTGTTGCCCTGGTTGCCGAAGGCCTTCTCCCACGAGATGTCCTCGGCGCCGCGGAAGACCTCCTGCCACCGCAGGCCGTCGGCGGTGACGAGGATCACGTTCTCGGCGGGAGCCGCCTGGAGAAGGCCGGCACCCACCGCGACGAGGAACGCGAGCAGGAGGAAGGGGTGTTTCATGGCTTCGGATCCGATTCAGGTCAGGTCACAGGCGGAAGGCTTCGAGGGAGAATCGAAGCGACGCCGCCCCGGGTACGCCAACGGCCTAGAACTGGCGGAGGAACCGGGTGTCGTTCTCGTAGAAGAGGCGGATGTCGGTGATGCCGTATCGGAGCATGGCGATTCGCTCGATGCCGAAGCCGAACGCCCAGCCGCTCCAGACCTCGGGATCGTAGCCGACGGTCTCGAAGACCTTGGGATGCACCATCCCGCAGCCGGCGATCTCGAGCCAGTCCTTGCCCAGCTTCCTCACCAGGGAGTTGGTGAAGTCGATCTCGAGGCTCGGCTCGGTGTAGCTGAAATAGTGGGGACGGAAACGGAGCTTCACATCGTCGCCCAGGACCTCCTTGAACACGGCTTCGACCGTGCCCTTGAGGTCGCTGACGGTGACGTTCTTGTCGACGTAGAGGCCCTCGATCTGGTGGAAAGTGGGGTTGTGGGTGGCGTCGGCGTTGTCGCGGCGGAAGACCCTTCCCGGCACCACGATGCGGATCGGGGGCGGCGTCTTCTCCATCACCCGGATCTGCACCGAGCTGGTGTGGGTGCGCAGCAGCGGCCGACCCTCGGTGTCGATGAAGAAGGTGTCCTGCGAATCCCGTGCCGGATGGTCCTTCGGGGTGTTGAGGGCGTCGAAGCAGTGGTACTCGTCCTCGATCTCCGGACCGTCGGCGACGGCGAACCCGAGCCGGCGGAAGGCGCGGACGATGTCGTCGGTGACCTGGGTGAGCGGGTGGAGGCGGCCCACCGGACGACGTCGGCCCGGAAGCGAGAAATCGGCGGGCTCCTTGGGCAAGGCGGCGCGGAGTTCGAGTTCGGAGCGCTTCTCGTTGAGGATCGCCTCGAGTTCCTGCTTGGCCGCGTTGATCGCCTTGCCGGCGATCGGCCGGGCCTCCTTGGCCAGCGTGCCGAGCTCCTTCATCAGGGCGGTGAAGCTGCCATCCGGTCCGAGGAACTGGCCCTTGGCGCGCTCCAGCGATGGAAGCTCCTTGGCGGCTCGGAGTTCCTGGGCGGCGGCCTCCTTGATGGAGGAGATGCGGTCGTGGAGGGACATGGAAGCGGGCGGGCGTTGGAGCGCAGGGAGGAAAAACGACGGAGCGGGCGACCCCTCATGCGAAGGGCGCCCGCTCCAGGTTGCCGGTTTGAAGGGCGATCAGGCCGCAGCCGTGGCCTTGCTGTTCAAGGCGCCCTGGGCGAGCTCGA
>CAIYXO010000932.1 GCA_903930165.1 uncultured Verrucomicrobiota bacterium
CGGCTGACCAGGTCGGACAGGGCCGCGTCGTCGATCTCCCGTCCGGCTTCCCGCAGCAGCCGCAACGCCTCGGACTCCACCTTCACCGCCCAGTCCTTGTCGTCCTGCGAAAGTGCCGAGAAGTTCTCGACCGTCCCCATCTTCTCGAGGGTCTTGTAGAACACCCTCCGCTTGTCGGGTTTTCCCGAGGAAATGAGCAGCCGTACCCCTTCCCAACGGAAGTTCTTGAGGGTCTCCGCCATGTCGGCCAACGCCCCGGTCACCGCCGCAGAGCCGCCCGTGCGGTCTTCTCCGAGGAAGGTGCAGTTCTGGAACCACACGACCTTGGCTCCGCCGAAGAACGGCAGGGTGTTCAGGGCCTCGTTCAGCCGGCCCAGCTTCTGCAGCGCCTCCGAGGAGTTCATCGCGGTGCCGTCGACGACCTCGTGGTCCATGCCGCCCAGCTCCGCACACCAGGCGTCGAAGACCTTCTTCGCCCGTTGCTTGACGGTGAAATCGTCGTCGCCGCAGACGAGGACGATCGGCGCGGCGGTGGTGGTGGCTTTGGCCATCGGAATCGGCGTCGGTGCGGACCGGCCTTCAGGTTTCCGGCTCGATCGACCCGCCGTCGTCGGGATCCGGCAGGTGTTCGCTCATGTC
Organism: uncultured Verrucomicrobiota bacterium; assembly: GCA_903930165.1. Lineage (GTDB taxonomy): Bacteria > Verrucomicrobiota > Verrucomicrobiia > Limisphaerales > UBA9464 > SXXZ01. The sequence continues at coordinate 640 of CAIYXO010000932.1, forward strand.
CTCCAGCTCGACGAAGAGGCTGCGTGAGACGTAGACGGGCCGTTTGAGGGCGGTGGCGAGCGCGAGGCAATCGCTGGGGCGTGCGTCGAGTTCGACCAGCTTCGTTCCGAGCTCGTTCTGTTGCCGCAGGATGAGGCGGGCGAAGTAGGTGGAGTTCTTGAGGTTGGTGATCACCACCCGCTCGAGCTGGATGCCGAACCCCTGGAAGACATGCGCCATCAGGTCGTGGGTCAGCGGCCGGTCCTTCGGCGTGCCCCGCAGGGCCATGCCGATCACCACCCCCATGCTCTGTTCCACCTGGATGACGAACACCTTCTCGTCGTTCCCGATGAACAGCGCGCAACCGCTGTTCGCGGGCAGGATACCCCGGATCTTCACCGGGACGACGTCGTTCGCCATGGGCCTAGGATAGAAATCCGCGGCCCATGAAGGCAAGGAAGGGTGCCGGTTCCCGGGATTTGTGGAATCGGCCCGTCCGGCTCACTTGGAATCCCGGGGCATCGCTGCGGGAGTCGTAGGTGCCGGCCGGACCGCCAGCCAGGTCGCGCCCAGCAGCACCGCGCCCCCAAGCCATTCCGTTCCGGAAAGGTGTTCGCCGAAGCACACCATGCCGCCGATCGCGGTGACGAGGGGCAACAGCATTTGGATCGAAGACCCCTGGGCCACGGGGAGGAGATGGAAACCGTGGGTCATGGTGATCTGCGCCACCGCCACCATCGCCGACGCGGCGATCAGCCCAAGATGGGCCTTTCCCGGCAGCCCGGGCACCTTTCCGATGCTCATCGGGATGGAAACGACCAGCGACCACAGGCACTGGGATGCGAAGACGGTCGACGCGTGTTCGCGGTTCCGGAGCAGGCGGATGATCACGACGGCGACACCGGCCACCACGGCGCCGAGGATCCCGATGATCTCATGACGGGAGATTCGTCCCTCGAAGAAGGCTTCGCCAAAGAAGACCGACAGGCCTCCGAATGCGACCAGCATCCAACCGAACTGTCCCCAGCGCAGCCTTTCCCCCAACCAGAACGCGGCGATGACCGCCCCAAAGAGAGGGTAGGTCATGTTGAGGATCACCGCGCGTCCGGCGCCGAGGTGCTCGATGGTGAGATAGAAGGTGACGATGCCCACGGAGCCGACCAGTCCCCGGGCGAGCACCCACGGCTGCTTCACCAGGTTCCCAGGTTCAAAGCCGCGGCCTCGGTAGACCAGCCAGACCAGCCCCCCGCCGACGATGCCGCGATAGAACGAGGCGACCCAACCGTCCGCGGCGGGAGCGGAGAGGGACACCGCGCGCAGGATCAGCACGTTGGCGGCGAAGAAGACGATCGAGACCAGCATCAACAGGATGCCGCGTCTTTCGGGGTTGGAATGGGTGGGGCCCATGGCTCTTTCGTTTGGGATCCGGAGCCAGCGGCGGAAGGGGTATCGAACCTGAAAAGGCAGATTCCGGATCGCCGTGCTGGCTTCCGGAAGGTTCGTCCTTGGTGTTCAGGCCCGACGTCCGGAAAGCGCCATGCGACGCCAAATGGCGCCACCGCGGAGGCCTGCCGGAATCAGTGCGATGAACCGCGCCATGGCCGCAGGTTAAAGGGAACATCGGGCATGTCGATGCCGCGTTGGATGCCCGACACCAAGCGAGGGCCTTCCCACCTGCCTTTCCTCGTTCCGGGTCCCGATTTCAGAAGATCGGCGCCCGACCTGAAAACTTCCGGACCCGGCGGCGAGGTCGGGACCTGTCCGGCCGATCCGGCTCCGTTGTTCCGGTGGTTTGCTGAAACTCGGTGGTGAAGTTCCGCTTTGGCCCCGGGAACTTCCTGCCGATGACCTTCGCCATGGAGTCTCCCCATCCGGAGATCGCACCGATGATCGACGGGATCGTCCGGGATGTGATCTCCACCATGACACAGATCCCCATCGCGCGAAGCGAACAGGATCCGACCCCGCATTCCTTCGGAGTCAACGGGCTCGCCGGCGTGGTGGGATTGGCCGGTTCCCTCGCGGCCAACGTCCATCTTGTGCTTTCGCAGTCGACCTCCCATCGGCTGGTGGCCGGCATGATAGGCATGGATGACCTGAGCGATTCGGATGTGCGGGACGGAGTCGGCGAGTTCACCAACATGATCGCCGGAGGTCTCAAGAACCGCTTGGACGCGCGGGGTTTCCGCCTTCGCCTGACCGTTCCGACATTGCTCCGCGGCGAGGATGTGCAGGTCACCGCCAAGGGTTTCACGTTCGGTTCCACCAACCTGATCTGGCTGGAAGGCGATCCGGAACCCCTCCGGGTGGCGGTCTTCGCGAAGATGGAAAGCCCGTGAACCCGAGGCTTCGTCCGGCGGTTTTCCAGGCGTAGGCGGATCGGCATGCCGTTGACGGCTTGCCGTACGGACGTTCCCCGGCGAATTTGCGCCGGAATCCCCGGGGAGCCGCACTGCCGGTCCCGGGGACCCAAGACATCCATGCGCTACATCGAGCCCCACGGACACATGGTCAGCCGGACCACCGACGACTACATCGACATGGTGACCGCCGGATGCGCGGCCGTGTGCGAGCCGGCTTTCTGGGCGGGGTACGACCGATCCTCTTCCGACGGATTCCGCGACTACTTCCGTCAATTGACCGAGTACGAGCCCGCCCGCGCGGCCAAGTACGGACTCCCCCACTTCTGCTGGCTTTGCATCAACCCGAAGGAATCCGAGGACGTGAAGCTCGCCGAGGACGTCCTCGCGGTGATCCCGGAGTTCCTGGGCGCGAAGAACGTCCTCGGAATCGGTGAGATCGGTCTCAACAAGAACACCCGCAATGAACTGCAGGTGTTGGAGATGCACATCGATCTCGCGGCGCGGAACGACCGGTTGATCCTCGTCCACACACCGCATCTGGAAGACAAGCTCAAGGGCACCCGTCTCATCCTGGACGCCTTGAAGGCGGATTCGCGGATCCGGCCGGAGCGGGTCCTCATCGACCATGTGGAGGAGCACACCGTGAAGCAGGTGCTCGACCGGGGTCACTGGGCCGGAATGACGTTGTATCCGATCAGCAAGTGCACGCCGGCGCGTGCGGTGGACATCCTGGACCTGTACGGATCCGAACGCCTGTGGATGAACTCCGCCTGCGATTGGGGAGAGAGCGTGCCGTTGGCCATTCCGAAGACGGCGCTGGAGATGCGGCGCCGGGGATGGGGCGCGGAAGCCATCGACCGGGTCATCTACCAGAACCCGGTCCGCTTCCTGAGCCAGGCCCCGCAGTTCCTTCTGCCTCAGTCGTGAGGAGACCGGCGATGGGTTGAGAACGCGGACAAAGGATTCCCACCCCGTCCGTTGTCCGCGGATCCAGCGGAGCTCCTCCGTTTCCGGTTTCCTGGATTTCCCTGGAGCTTGGGAAGCCGAGTTGGGGTTCGGGTTGCCGCGGCTGAAAGCCCCGGGAATCGGTGGGCCGTCGTCTGCCATTGGATGGACCCCTCCACAGGAGTCATCTGTCCCACTGCGACATCTGTGGATGTCCGCGTTCTTCAGGCCATAGGGATTCCCGTTGCCTTGTCTGTGGGCGGACTCGTGGAGGAAGCATTGATCACCTTGGCGAGCCGACCCCGAGGCTTTTTCCCAGGAGACGAACTCACCTTGTTCCATCGAACGGACCCCGTCGGCGGCTGAACCCGTCCTTGGCCGGGTTGGGTGACGCAACCGTTTCGTAGCCACCCGATTCCTGACTCCCCGCTCGCTTGCATTTGTCTCGCGGGATACGGGCGTCGCTCGCCCATGCACGACCGAATGACGACCTCCATACGGGACAACGATCACGGACTCGGACTGGGATGGATCCTTTTGGCGGCGTGGTTGCTTGTCGGGAAGGGCTTCGCGGTTGAACCGGATGGCTACTATTCGGACACGGAGGGTCTCGGAGGGAGCGCGTTGGAGGCCCGCCTGCATGCCGTCATTCGGAACCACACCGTCATTCCCTACTCCTCGGGGTCACGGGCCGACACCTCGGACGCCTTGGCTGAGTTGGACGCCGACGCGTCGGACACGAATCGGGTTCGACTGGTCTACGGCACGGCCACGCGGTTGCGGTCCCAGTTCGGGGACGCCCCCGGCTGGAATCGCGAGCATGTCTGGCCGAACAGCTACGGCATCGATTCGGCGGGGCCCGCCTATTCGGACCTGCATCACCTGTTCGCCTGCGACGCCAACGTGAACAGCAGCCGCGGCAACAAGTTCTTCGACCGGAGCTGGGTTCCCGACGGGAGCTTCCGGGAACCTGCCCATGCGGATGCGGTGGGCAGCTCGACGGACCGTGATTCCTGGCAGCCTCCGGCCGGACAGCAGGGAGACTTGGCGAGGGCGCTTCTCTACATGGACCTCCGATACTCGGGAGACGCCGCGGGGGAACCGGATCTGGAGCTGACGGACGACCTGACACGGGTGACATCGGACGGTCGGTACATGGGGCGATTGACGAGATC
>CAIYXO010000933.1 GCA_903930165.1 uncultured Verrucomicrobiota bacterium
CACCCGGTATAATGGGAATCGCCCGAAGGCTTGATTGACGGGTTGTCATCAAGTTGTCCTCGAAGCGAACACCCCGAGTGGAACCGTCCAATGTCAGGCACGCCATCGTGCCAAAAATGTGCGTACCGAGAACCATCTGCGGGTCGCTGATGGTGCGGAGATACTCAAGGGAGCCGGCCTGCATCTGGAGTCGATAGTCCATGTAGATCGGGAATGGCTGGTAGGTGTCCAACCGGAACAGGTTTCCCGAAATCCTGTGAAAATTGATCGAAACGGGTGATCCGAATCCGTGAGTCACCTGCCGAACCCCAGTCCTGACGTCGAAGAATACGTTGTTGGTGATATCGGCTGAGAGGACTGCCGAGGTGTCGGCGTTGTACGCGCCGCTGGCACCGACGGTGACATTGCCGGTGAAGGTTGATCCGACGCAGGAACCGGGGCCCGCCTGCCCAAACGCATAGGCGCCTCCTCGGATCTGATTGTTCCGGACCAGGGCAAAGCGACGGGATACGTCGCCAAACAATCCGGCAGGGGGGTGGTGGTTGACGTATGCGGCCTCGAAGGGCGATTTGGGGTTGCGCGTACTGACGTTGAACATCACGGCTGTGTTGTAGCCGCCCCAAATGTTGGTAAAGCCATGAACCTCGCACCCCTCCACCAGCCAGGGACGCCCCTGCGGCAGTGGGGCTAAGGTCGGTTGGGAGTAGTCGTGGGTCGGTTCCTGTCCGTCATCCACCGCCTGGACCATCAGTGGAAAGTTTTCCACGCCCGCCCGGTTGTCGAAGCGGCTATGGCAGATCATCCCGTGGGAGCCGTGGTCGCGGACAATCAGGTTCCGGAACCGCCCCCGGGCGGCGATCACGTGTGCGGCATAGATCTTGTAGGAGAGCGGGGAGTACAGGCTTCCAAAGGCCCGTTGTGATCGCCAATTGCAGTCGAGGGTCAAGTTCTCGACCACCACCTTCCTCGCCTGACAGAGACGTCCGCCATTGATCGATGCAAAGGAAACGTAGTTGCGGGTGTCGGGTGTGATGTCCCCGATGGAGATCATTCCGGTCTCGGTGTATCCGTTGGGGCTGGCTCCCTCGTAGCGATCCACAGGGAACTCCAGGATCGTCTCGGAAGGGTGGCCACCCTCGCCCTGGATGTGGACGGCAAGGTTCCGGATGGTCCATGACGGACTTGGGGATCCGTCGCGATGGGGGCGATGCTTCGAGCCTCCAATGCGAAGGACGACACCCGAGTGAATTCCAGGCGAGAAGTGGAGGACCAAGGTGGTCTCTCCCGCGGTGGGGAGTCCCTGCACCAGGGAAAGGAAGCCCGACTCGGTGAATCGGGTCGGAGCCTCCTTCAGTTCACCGGTCACAGCCAGCGAACCCGTGGGGCTGTAGTAGCGGTGGACGACGTGCTCCCCGGTTGAGGCGACGGCCTCGATTGTCAGTATCGGCACGACCGCCAGGATCAGACCATTGACCCATGGTCTCAGGGCGATCAGGAAGGAAGTCTCATTGAGCCTTGATGGGAGCTCCTTACATGAGTTCAAAAGTAGGTGGAGTATCCGAGTCATAGGATACACGGATGTATTAAAAGGAACATTGAGGAGGGTATAGGTGTTGCTTGGGTTCCGATATAATGCGGGGACAAGAGACGGAATCCATGGGCGAGGTGCGCCCTCGACGGAAGGCGTCTGGTCGAAGGCCGCTCGATTCCCGTTCTTTGCTTTTTCCGGCGACTGTGGATGTTTGTGCCGTGTCCCACGCGGTGGAGCTCGAGTCGGTCAGCAAGCGGTATGGAGATTTCCGTGCCGTGGATGGCCTGTCTCTTTCGGTCCCCGAGGGCTGCATCTATGGGGTTCTTGGTCCCAATGGTGCCGGCAAGACCACGACGCTACGCATGATCCTCGGCGTGGTGGAGCCGACCTCAGGACGCGTCTCGGTGCTGGGTCAGGGGTCCGCCATGTCGGTCCGGGAGAGGGTCGGCTACCTGCCCGAGGAGAAGGGGTTGTACCGCAAGATGAAGGCATCCGCGGTCATCGCCTACTTCGCGACTCTGAAGGGCATGTCTCGGCGGCACGCCGAGCTGCGCGCGCACGAACTGCTGGATCGCCATGGTTTGGGGCTCTTCGCCGGGGTCAAGACGGAGGCGCTTTCCAAGGGCATGGGGCAGAAGGTCCAGGTGCTGGCCTCGATCGCCCACGATCCCGAGTTGGTGATCCTGGACGAGCCCTTCTCCGGGTTGGACCCGGTGAACCAGGGGGTTCTCGAGGAGATCGTTCGGGATCTGAAGGTTCGAGGCCGGACCGTTCTGCTTTCGACGCATGTCATGGCGCATGCCGAACGTCTTTGCGATCGCGTCGTCATCATCTCGGGGGGGCGATCCCTCTTTGACGGCACGCTTGAGGAGGCCCGTCGCGTGGTGCCGGCGAAGGTGCGGATCCGGACCACCGACAGCCTGGAGGCCCTCCAGGATCTTCCTCTTCTGCGGGAACTGCGGTCATTGGGTGACGGCCGTTGGGAATTCGAGTTGGAGGAAGGTGCGGATCCCCAGGCGGTGTTGGAGGCGTGTTTTGCGAACCATGTTCGGCTGAGTCATTTCAGCGCAACGGAGGCCACCCTTCATGATGCCTTCGTCCGAATGGTGGGCCCCGCTGCGAGAGAGGCCAGCTACCGATGAGGAACGCCATCCTCATCGCATGGCGCGAGTTTGCCGAGAACGCCAAGACGCGCGGTTTCTGGTTCGGCATCCTGCTTTTTCCGATGATCTGGATCATCGGCGCCCAGGTGCCGGCCTTCTTGGCCAAGAAGGGGACCCCAACCCGGAATTTCGTCTTGGTGGACCGTACGGGCCGGATGGGTTCGGTGGTCGAAGCCGCCCTTGAACGGGACGAGCAGCGGCGTCAGGGCGAAGCGTTCCGCGAATGGGCCTCGGCGCGGATGTTGGCCGGAAGGTCGCTTCCAGCTTTCAAGGGTGAGTTCGATCTGGGGCGCGCGCTTGGGGAGGTCCGTCCGCTGCTTCGCACCAACGTCGGGAACTTCGAGGCCCCCAGTCCAAGGTTCCGGCGAGTCGGACCGCCGCCGGGAGTCTCCATCGAAGGCGACCTCAACGCCGTTGAAGGCGAGCTCCGTGGCTGGTTGCGGGAAGGGCGCTCCTATGTTCCAGCGGATGGCAGGGCCCCTGTCTCGCTTTTCGCCGCCGTGTTGATCCTAGAAGGCAAGACGAGCAACGCCGCTCCTGTACTGAGGTTCTGGTCCGAGAACCAGGCGGACACGGCGTTGCGTGAGAAGATCGAGAACGCCCTTTCCACCGACTTCCGGCTCCGGGAATACGTTCGGTTGGGGATCGATTCGAAGGTGGTTTCCCGCGTTGAGAACGCCCGGGCCGAGGTGGTGAACCTGAGTCCGCGCAAGGCGGCGGGCGAAGAGCGCGTCGGTATCGCGGATCTGCTGCGCCAATGGGCGCCGAGCGCCTTCGTCTACCTCCTTTGGGTGGCTGTCTTCAGCATCGCCCAGATGCTGCTGAACTCGGTCATCGAAGAGAAATCGAACCGCATCATCGAGGTTCTCTTGTCGTCGGTGACTCCTGTCGAGCTGATGGCGGGCAAGCTCTTGGGGATCGGGGCGGTGGGTCTGGTCATGGTCGGCTCGTGGATCGGAACCCTTTTCCTGGTCGGATTCTGGATGGCGGGATCCGCATCCGCCGCCGGAGCCGCTACGGGCGGGGCCAGCGGGCTTCCAATGGAGTTGATGACCCTGCTGGGCGATTCCTGGATCCTGCCCGCGTTCGCCCTCTACTTCCTCCTCGGCTACGTCCTCTACTCGGCGGTGATCTTGGCCATCGGCAGCACCTGCAACACGATCAAGGAGGCCCAGAACTACATGGGCGTGATCGTCCTGCTGATGATGGTCCCGCTGGTGGCGATGACCTTCATTCCGCGCGACCCGAATGGCCCGATCGCGACCTTCCTATCCTGGATTCCGCCCTACACGCCGTTCGTGATGATGAACCGGGTCACGGCCGGGCCGCCGATGCGGGACGTGCTGGGAACCCTGGTTCTGCTGGTAGCCTGCGATGTGCTGGCAATCTGGACCTGTGGCCGGATCTTCCGCAGCGCCGTGATGCGCACGGGGCAGCCGGCGTCCATGGCCCAGATGTGGCGCTGGGTGCGGGGACTTTGAGGCGTCTCCTGCACACCGGGCTTGTTGCCGTCCTTGGTCCTGTGAGATTGGCGGCGTCTTCCCATGAACTCCTTCACAGAACCGCATTCCCGCCGTCGTTGGGCCGTGCGAACCGTGGTCTCGGCCTTGGCCACAGCCGGGGGCGCAGCGACCCGTATCCAGGCGGTGGACGGCACCGCCGCACCGGTCCGATGGAAAGTCGCCATCGGACTGAACGGCTTCGAGTCGGGTGAACGGAAGTTCGGGAAGCGGTACCCGCTCTGGGAGATCCTCGCCTTCGCAGCGGACGGCGGGTTTGACGGCATCGAGCTGGTTTCAAGCTGGCCCCAAGGTGGGTACCCTTCATCTGACGACAAACGAGCGGTCGACGCGTTGAAACGGCTCCACGTCGCCTACGGCCAGCGGATCTTCTCGATCCAACTCGGAGCGGACGGTGCGTTCGACCCGGACGCCGAGGTGCGTCGACGTTGGGTCGCCGGTTTTGCTGAGAAGGCGCTTCTCGCATCCGCTCTCGGCTGCGCCCATGTCGGACTTTGGCCTGGCGGTGGCCTGCGGGGGCAGACTTTGGAGCAGGCGCTTGAGCGGTTGGTCGGAAGTTTTCGGGAGGCGGACCGCATCGCGCGGGACATCGGCGTGGTGGCGGGGTTTGAGATCGAGCCGCCGTTCGTCTTCAACACCGAGGATCACCAGCGCCGGATTCTCGAGGGGTCGGGCATGCGTTTCATCTACGACCCGAGCCATTGTGACCTTTTCACCGGATCGAAGGGACATCCGCACGAGATGCTGTCGCGCCTGGGCGTGGACAAGGTGGCCTATGTGCACCTGACCGACACTGACGGAACCTTGCGGGACGGCGGCACCTCGAAGCATGTCCCGGTGGGCACCGGCCATGCGGACATCGCGAGGAGCCTCGCCGTGTTGCGGGACGGCGGCTACCGCGGCTGGATCATGGCTGACACCTGGGAGATGCCGGATCCCTATGAAGGTTGCCGTGCGGTTCGGGACGCCGTCCGGGCCTCGGGCCGCTGAGCCCTGCACAGTCCGAAGCCGGACCGAAACGGATCCGGCGGAAGGGGCGGCTGAAGCCGCCGGCCTTCCGCCGGGGAGCGGGACCTGGAGCCGGTCGAGGCTCCAGTCGGGGGCTACTTGTCGTCGAGCGCGGTGACGCCGGGGAGCGGAACGCCCTCGAGGAACTCGAGGCTCGCACCGCCGCCGGTGCTGGCGAACGTGACCTTGTCGCCAAGGCCGGCCTTGTTGACCGCCTTCACGCTGTCGCCGCCGCCGATGATCGACTTCGCGCCGTTGTTCTGGGTGGCGGCCACGACCGCAAGGGCGACCGCGGTGGTGCCCTCGGCGAAGCGCTTGTCCTCGAACATTCCCATGGGGCCGTTCCAGAGGATGGTCTTCGCTGAGGCGAGGACCTCGGCGTAGGTCTTGGCGGTCTCCGGTCCGATGTCGAAGCCCTCGCACTCGTCGGGGATGTCGCCGGTGTTGACGCGCGGATTGACGAATTCGAAGACCGGGCGCCCCTTCTTGTTGAGCTTCCCGGTGTCCTTGAGGTCGGCGATCACGGTGTCGGTCGGCAGGAGGAACTTCACGCCCTTGGCGGCGGCCTTCGACTCGGCGGCGAGTGCTGTTCCGGTGTGGTCCTTCTCGACGAGCGACTTCCCGGTCTTGCCGCCGTGGGCGAGCTTGAAGGTGTAGGCCATGGCGCCGCCGATGAGGACGGTGTCGGCCTTCTCGAGCAGGCGGTCGATGACCTTGATCTTGTCGCTCACCTTGGCGCCGCCGAGGATGACGACGAAGGGGCGGGCCGGGTTCTCGAGTTCGTCGCCGAGGAACTTCAGTTCGCGTTCCATGAGAAGGCCGGCCGCGCAGGGGGAGCCCCAAGCGTGCAGGATGCGGGCGACGCCGCTGGTCGACGCGTGGGCGCGGTGTGCGGCGCCGAAGGCGTCATTGGCGTACACGTCGGCGAGGCGGGCCAAGCGGGCGGCGAAAACCGGGTCGTTTTCCTCCTCCTCCGCATGGAAGCGGACGTTCTCGAGAAGAAGGACCTCGCCGTCCTTCAGGGCGTTGGCGGCAGCCTCGGCCTTCTCGCCGACGGTCTCGTCGACGAACGCCACGGGCCTGCCGAGCATCTCGCCCAGCTTCACCGCCACCGGGGCGAGACTCATGGAAGGCTCACGCTTGCCATCCGGACGGCCCAGGTGCGCGGCGAGGATGACGCGTGCGCCCTTGGAGACCAGGAGGTTGAGCGTGGGAAGGGTCTCCTTGATGCGGGTGGTGTCATTGATCACCATCGCGCCGTCCTTCTCCTCCATCGGCACGTTGTAGTCGACGCGCATGAGCACGCGTTTGCCGGTGACGTTCAGATCGCGGACTGAGAGTTTGGCCATATTGGATGAAGTTTCGAGCCGTACCGTATCGGCGCGGACGGGACCGGCAAAGGGATTTTGCCTCGGGTGGTCCGAGTCAAAGGCCGGCAGGTGGCGCAGTCATCGACACCGGCATTCCCGGCAGTTAAATCTTCTCGCGATGAGCGAATCCAAGGCGGCCTTCCTCAAGCAGGGATTCTGGATGGTGGCCGCCACGCTCGCGGGAGGCGTTGGGATGACGCTGGTCCATGTGGTGGTGGGCCGGAAACCGGAAGTCTATGCGCAGTTCAAGTCCCTGCTCGCCATCTTCTACGTGGTGGGTGCCGCCCAAGGCGGGCTCTGGAACCTCTTCGCCCAGCAGACCGCAGCGGCCCTGACTGCCGAGGCCAAGGCGACCGTGGTGGCCGCTGCGCGGCGGACTTCGTTCTGGATCTTCGGCCTGATGGGGGTGGTGGCCCTCATCTTGGCCGTCTCGGGTGGAAGGCTTTCCGTGATGCTGAAGCTTCCTTCGCCACTCGCGCTGTGGGCGACCTGGGGGCTGATCCTCGCCACGCTGGTGGCGGCCTTGGTCCGTGGGTTGCTCCAGGGCGGACAGAATTTCGTGGGACTCGGGATTGTCTCCATCGTAGACGGCCTGGGCCGGTTCGGCGCGGTCGCCGTGATCCTGCTACTCCTGGACGGAGGCTCTGCGGGTGCGGTCACCGGAGCCCTGATAGGAAACGTCGCGGCGATCGCTTTTGGGGTATGGGCCTTGAGGCGCTTCCTGATGAATGGGATCGGCAGGAAGGAAGGTTCAGTCCCGAACGGATTCTGGCCATTGACGCTCGCCGCTGCGTCCCTCCAGGCGCTTTCGCAATTGGACAACGTTTTCCTCCAATCCTTGGTGCCACCGGAATGGATATCCGAATTGGGACAAAGATACTCCACCGGGGCGCAGATCGGTTTCGCGCTGACCCAGTTCACCGTACCGCTGGCCCTGGTGATGTTCCCGAAGGTCGTGAAGGGAGCAGCCCAGGGTGGCGGCTCGAACGCGTTGAGGATCACCCTTGTCAGCACGCTGGTCCTGGGCGGGCTGGCTGCGGTCGCCTGTACGGTGGTCCCGTGGCTTCCGGTGAAGATCCTGTTTCCGAAGGTGTCGACCGATTTGTCCGCTTCGTTGGTCCCGTGGTTCGCGTGGGGGATGCTGTGCTTCACGCTCTCCAACGTCTTCCTGAGCGATCGGATCGCCCGTTCGGACTTCCGGTTCGTTCCCTGGGTCGCCTTGCTTGCCGTGTGCTATGCTGGCGTCCTCTTCGGCATCCGGCCCCGGCTTCTGTCCGGGACTCCGGAGTCCGCGTTCCGGACGGTCAGCCAACTGTTGTGCGTCGCCAACTTCCTGCTCCTCGCATTGGCCGGATTCTTCAGCCGGCTGGGTTCGGTTGCCGCCACTGATCCAGGGCGTTCCGAAGCGAGTCCAGCGGCAGTCCGATGACGTTGCTCATGGATCCCTCGATCTGCTCGACGATCAGATCCCCGTGCTCCTGGATCGCGTATCCGCCGGCCTTGTCGAGTGTATGGACCTTGGAGAGGTACTCCGAGACCACCTCCGGTCCGAATCCGCGGAACTTCACCCGTGTGGACTCCGAGAAGAGGTGCATGCGTCGACCGGACTCGTGGACCAGACAGACCCCGGTGACCACCTCGTGCACCCGACCCGCAAGCCGTTCCAGAAGGAGCCTGGCCTCGTGAAGGTCGGCCGGCTTGCCGAGCGGTTCACCGTCGAGCCAGACCAATGTGTCGGCTCCGAGGACGAGGTGGTCCGGATACCGACCCGAGACCTGCAGGGCCTTCTTTTCGGCGTTCACCTCGCAAAGTCGTCGCACCCCGAGTGACGCGTCGTGGAGTTCGTGTGCGTCGCTGCGGACGATGCCGAACTCCGGGACCAACTGGCGAAGGAGTTCGACGCGGCGAGGGGATCCCGAGGCGAGGATGAACGGAGGCAGGGGAAGCATGTTGGGTCGGAGGGGGCGATGCCTTCAGAATCCCACGGTGGCCGCAGAGGTGGAGCGGAGAACCGAGATGTGGTGAAAACGCTCCTTGAATGCGGAGCGGATGGATTCGATGCCGGCTTCCGAGGCGGCGTCCGCAGGATGGAGGAGGACAAGCATCCGGGAGGGCAGGGAACGGATCTCGCCGGACGGAGCCTGCCATTGACCTTGGGCCTCGAGGACGGTGAAGCCGCCCGGGAAACGCGGCGTCACGGCCTCCGAGAGGAAGCGTGTCCACTCCGCGGCGGGCACGGCGCCCATGTACAGTTCCGTGCGAAGCCACGACTTAGATCCTGCGAAGCCTCCCGGCACGACGGTCGAGTTCTGGGAAGCCGGCGCAGTGCGGCACCCGACGCCGACCAGGAGGACGGCGGTGGTGGCGGCGGTCGCTAGGAGGAGCTTCAGGGGATTCATCCGTTATTAGGCCTTGGATTGGACGCCTGCGAGACGCTCCGTTCGAAGCGGAACCGGTGGCAAGTCCGGATCCGGAGACGAGGTCGGAAAATCACCTCTGACATCCGGGACACCAGTA
>CAIYXO010000934.1 GCA_903930165.1 uncultured Verrucomicrobiota bacterium
CCGGGTCGGCCAGGGTCACAGGCTGTGCGGCGTCACGGGTTCCGGCGTCGCGGACGACCTTCGCTGCGCGGGTGTACTGGTACTGGACGTACGGCGCGGTGTTGCCCTGCAGCGCGAGCATCTTGTCCCAGGAGAACACGTAGTCGCTCTGGCGGTTCGGCAGCAGGTCCTGCCACTACACGGCCCCGAAGCCCACGATCCGGGCGATCTCCTTCTGCTCGTCGGGGGTGAGGTCGGGCCGCTTCTCGGCCACCACCTTCTGGGCGCGCTCCTCCGCCTCGTCGAGCAGGTCCGCCAGCTTCACCGTGTCGCCGGACCGGGTTTTGAACGGCTTGCCGTCCTCGCCCAGGATCTTGCCGAAGCCGATGTGACGCAGCTGCGCCTTGCGGAAGTCGTCCGGACGCCACCGCGAGAAGACGTGGAACAGCCCGCGGAAATGGCCGGACTGGCGGTCGTCCACCACGTAGAGGATCTCGTCGGGCGACCACGTCCGCAGCCGGTAGGCGATGGTGGCGAGATCGGTGGTCATGTAGTTGAACCCTCCGTCGCTCTTGCGGATCAGGGCCGGGATGTCGACCCACTCGCCGTCCTTGCTCACCAGCAGCGGATCCTCCTTCGGCGGCAGCGTGTGGTCGCTGAACACCGCCACGGCACCCTCGCTCTCCCGGGCCACCCCGGCGGCGACCAGCGATTCCACGACGCCGGGAAGCTCCGCGTTGTAGAAGCTCTCGCCGAGGGTGACGTCGAACCGCGCCCCGAGACGCCCGTAGAGGGTGTCGAACTGCACCTGGGAGAGTCGGATCATCTCCTTCCAGATCCCGAGGTTCTCCGCGTCGCCGGACTGGAGCTGGACGAGTTCGCGGCGGGCGCGGTCGAGGGTGGCCGGATCGGCGTCGCACCGGGCGTTCACCTCCTTGTAGAGCCGTTCCATCTCGGCGATGGGATCACGGCCGAGCGCGTCGCGGTCGAGCAGGGTCTTCCAGCCGACGAGCAGCTTTCCGAACTGGGTGCCCCAGTCGCCGATGTGGTTGTCGGAGACGACGCGATGGCCCAGCAGGCGCCAGATGCGCTGGAGGGCGTCGCCGATGCCGGTGGAGCGGATGTGGCCCACGTGCATCGGCTTCGCGACGTTGGGAGAGGAGAAGTCGATGACCACCGACCGCGGCGAGGCCGCCGGGCGGAAGAACAGGTGGCTTCCCCCGAGCGCCTGCTCCAGCAGCCGCGCCAACGCGCCGGGCAGCAGGCGGAAGTTCAGGAAGCCGGGGCCGGCGATCTCCACCGGCTCGCAGAGGTCGGCGATGTCGAGCCGCGCGAGGACGTCGGTGGCGAGCTGACGCGGGTTCAGGCGGAGCGCCTTGGCCACCGCCATCAGGGAGTTGCTCTGGAAGTCCCCGAAGCGGGCCTCGGCGGCCGGACGGACCTGCACCGTGGCCAGGTCGGCGGAGGGGGCGACGGCGGAGACGGCGGCACGGAGCCGCGTTTCGATTTCCAGGTGGAACATGGGATGGGATGCGCGCCGGGAGGGTTCGGCCCGGCACCGTGCGGAAGCCCGCTCAGCGGGAGCCCGCGGAGAAGTCCCGGATGATCTTCATCATCGCGG
The DNA here is from genome assembly GCA_903930165.1 of uncultured Verrucomicrobiota bacterium. Taxonomy (GTDB): domain Bacteria; phylum Verrucomicrobiota; class Verrucomicrobiia; order Limisphaerales; family UBA9464; genus SXXZ01. The sequence continues at coordinate 1,601 of CAIYXO010000934.1, forward strand.
CCTCGTCGGCAGCAGCCTCGAGCGCCTTCAGGAAACTTTCGCTCCGGAGCACCTTGGCGATGCCCGCCAACGTGTGCAGATGCTTCTGGAACTGGCCGGCCGGCACCAGGAAAAGGGTCACCAGATGGACCGGCTGGTTGTCCAGCGAGTCGAACTGCACCCCGGCCTTCGAACGCCCGAAAGCCGCCACCACCTCGGTGATCAGTTCCGTGGAGGCGTGCGGGATGCCGATGCCGAATCCGATCCCCGTGCTCATCGAGGTCTCACGCTTCTTCACCACCTGGGTGATGGCCTCACGGTTTTCCGGAAGCACCTTGCCCGCGTCCACCAGGCAGGTGATCAATTCGTCGATGGCTTCCCAACGATTCTTCGCCTTCAGTTCGGGGACGATCTGCCGGGGGGTGAGGATGTCGCCGAGGTTCATGCGGTTGGGCTCAAATGTGAGAGACATTCTGTCCCTGCTGCCACCCTTTGATTCAAGTGCCATTTGGACCGCAGGTCGGAAGCGTCGCCCGACTTCACCACCAGCGCCCGAGGAACCGGAACACGTCGATCGTCCGCCATGCGGCCAATCGCAGAGCTTCCGGGACCTCCCCGGCCGCGCCCAACGCGGGAAGGGCGAGCAGCGGCACCAGGACGTTCCCGAACCAGATCACCACCGCGGAGAAAAGGAACCCCTCGCCCACGAGGTCCGGCTGGCGCACCCGTAGGATCACCACCGTCATGGTCACGTGGAACGCGTAGGTGAATCCGAGACCGGCATGGAACGCCGGGAGCAGCCACTCAGGACGTCCGAGCCAAAGCCGGACACCCATCGCGGCCAGCGACCAGAGGATCGCGTAGATCGGGAGGAAGTAGGGACCCAGCGCGATGAAGGTGTTCGACTTCGAGACCCGCACCTCGCCGCCGCCCCGGCCCACGCGGAACCCCTGAACCTTCGCCCCGAAACACCAGGCACAGAGCGCGTGGGTCAGCTCGTGGCCGAAGACGTAGATCCACATCGGGCGGGGCAGCGTGTTGTACACCAGCAGCCACAGCGCGATGCCCAGCAGGAGCGGCACCCAGAAATGGATGGCTCCCACCGAATCCCGCACCACCAGGGCCAGCGCCCAGGTCATCCCCACGTCCACCGGCAACAGCACCAGGGCCGCCAGCCAACGCAGGATCCGTTGTCCCCATCCCATCGACATCCGGAGCGGAGCCTGCGACGGAACCCGCCGCCGTTGAAGCGCGGGGATTCGCCAAGAGCGATTATTGATTCTTGAATCGCGATTCCTGATTCCCGATTGGCTCTCCCCGCTTTCCGCTCCCGGCTTCTACTCCCGGACGAATTCCGCGTGCAGGCGGGCGTAGGTGCCGCCGAGGGCGAGGAGCTGGTCGTGGGTGCCGCGTTCGACGACGCGGCCGTGGTCGAGCACGAGGATCAGGTCGGCGTGACGGACCGTGCTCAGGCGGTGCGCGATGACGAAGCTTGTCCGCCGTGTGAACAAGGTCTCCAACGCCCGCTGGATCACCCGCTCGGTCCTCGGATCCACCGCGCTCGTGGCCTCGTCCAGGATCAGGATCCGCGGATCCGCCACCATCGCCCGGGTGATCGTC
>CAIYXO010000935.1 GCA_903930165.1 uncultured Verrucomicrobiota bacterium
ACCCCTGCCGGAAGCGGGGACGGCGATGCTGTCGCGTGTTCCGGAACTGGGAGCCCATCTGCTGGGACACATTCCGCGGCTGGAAGAGGTGTGCCGTACGATCCGTCACCAGGAGTCGCCGTTCGTTCCTGACGGATCCGATCGTGAAGCGGTCGGCGGTGCGCGTTTGCCGGTCCATGCGCGGGTGCTGAAGGTGGTGGCGGACTATCTCGAGGCCTGGGATCGGCACGGGACCGCGGCGGCGGCCTTCTTGGAGATGCGCCGCCACGCCTCCCGTTATGATCCCGAGATCCTCGGGGCGGCCGAACGCTGCCTCGGCGGGTCGCCCGATTCCTCCGCAAACCGGGCAGTGCCCACCAAGCTTCGTGCCCTCGGGTTGGAGCAGGACATGGTGCTCGCCGCAGATGCCGTCACCCGGACCGGATTGCTGATCGCGCCGTCCGGGACGCCGATCGGAATTCCGCTGCTCCATCGGCTCCGGAACTTCGCCGCCCTTGGCAACCTGCGGGAGCCGTTGGAAGTGCTCCCAACCCCGGGCGATGCCGCCAACACCTAGGAGCTCCCGAGCAGGTTGAATGGATACCGCCTAGCGGTCCCGGGCTTCCGCTAGTTTGACCAGGGCATGGAGCGTCCGGCTGACCGGGACGCCGATGCCCAGGTCACGTCCTCGACGTGCGATGTAGCCGTTGAGCGAGTCGATCTCGGTGGGCTTCCTCCGTCGGAGATCCTGGGCCGTCGAGGAATAGGCCGCCGGGATCTGTCGGGTGAGTTGTCGAACCGTTGCGGTCGCTTCCCGGAGGTCCCCCATGTTGCTTGGGCTGATGCCCAGGGCCGATGCGACCAGCAGCGTTTCCTGGATGACCGCCTCCGCCAGTTGCCAGGAATCGGCGTGTCCGCCGACCTCTCCATAGGTCTTCTGGCACAGGGCGGAGATGGCGTTGAGGGCGCAGTTGCAGGTGAACTTCTCCCACAGGTCGCCCTGGATGTTCCCGGATGCCTGGCAGGGAACCCCGGCGTGTTGGAACAGTTCCTTGAGCCGGGTCGCTTCGGCTCCATCCGGTCCGATGATGAGATCGCCCCGGCCGGTGTGCTTCACGTGGCCGGGCTGCGGCACGGATGCGGCGAGGTATACGACCGCCGGCAAGACGACCGCGTGGATGGCGCCCTGGATCTGACGGACGTTGTCCACGCCGTTCTGGAGGCTGAGGACGATCGTCCCCGGAGACAGGAACGGAGCGAGCTCTTCCGCCGCCGCGAGGGTGTCGGTCGTCTTGACACAGATCAGGACGATGTCCGCGCCTCGCGCTGCACCCATGTCGCTGGATGCCTTCACGGGGATCGTCTCCTGGAAGGTGAGCGTCTCCAGGCGGAGTCCGGCGCGTTGGACCGCTTCAACCAGCGCGGGGCGACCGATCAAGGTGACGGGAACACCGGCCCTGGCCAGCATGCCGCCGAAATATCCCCCGACGGCACCGGCCCCGACAACCGCCACACGTGGCCAGCGGGAATCGAGGCGGGTGGAGCCGTGGGGATGCATCGGTCCTGGTGTCATGATCTTGGATCCAATCGGAATCGCGTTGGGCCGGCCGCATTCGGAGACCCGCATGCCTGGGTTGCTGCGTTCAGGACTTCGGAGGCCATTCGAAGCCGGCCAGCTCCGGTGGCAGCGTCCCGGGGTCCTTCGGATAGAACAGGGAGGTGTCGACCCCGCCGGACGGGAACTCGTTGTCGGGCGCCCCGACGATGAGCCAAAGGACGTCGGAGTCGGAATCGTTGAAGACCTGACGCAGGACATCGGGGCCGACGAGGACTCCGCCGAGGCGGGGTACAGTCAGGGTTGCATCTCCCACGCGCAGGCGACCGACGCCTTCCAGCACGAGGTAGAACTCCTCGGCGAGCACATGCTTGTGCAGCGTGTTGGCGCTCTTCGGGGGCAGGCGCCACAGGCGCGCGCCCAACATCTCGCTTCCGGTGCGCTCCAGATAGTCCGCATTCGGGATGCGCATCCTGTTCGATGGACGCCAGACCAGCTCGTCCGGACTGATGAGTCTTTGGCCTTTGAAGGTTTTCATGCCCTATGCGATGGGTTGCGTGTCATCGAGAAATCCCTCGTCCCAGGCGATGGCTGTGAATCCACCGACCACCCGGGGATCCGTACAGCCGGCGAGGAAGTGTCGACGGGCCCAAAGGAACCCCCTTTCCCCGGGAAACCCCGGCCGGCCCAGGTTCGGAGCGAGCCCGTTCCAACACCGGACTGTTTCCGGGGTCACCGCAGGCTGGGCACGGAACCACAGGGACACCTCCTCGTCCGTGCCTGTCCGGTTGATGGCGGACCGCGCTTCCTCCGCCGTGAGTCCGAAGTGGGCGAGGAAAATGCCGTCGATGCCGTGGGGACTGCAGAAGGCCATGCGATAGTCGGGTGGCAGGACGCCGGCGGAATGGAGACGGCATTTGTCGATGAATCGGGGGAGCCAGATGCATCCGGCCAGCGCCTCCTGGGGTCTGCGCAGCGTGGTCATTCACCCGGTTCCTTCACCGGACCCGGTCCGGGGGGTTGTTGCAGGACACCGCACTCCAGCAGATGGAGGTAGTGGAACGTGGGTGCGGTGACCCCGGCCTTGCGACGGATCTCCTCCAGCTCGGGGGATTGGAAGAACCGCATCGCATCGTCATGGGTCGTCCAGGCCGAGAAGTGGACCACGTTGTTGGCATCTTCCCTGTCCCGGAGAACCCGATAGGAAAGCTCCCCGGCCTCCTTCCTCATCGTCGCCGCCGAGTCGAACACCCGCTTCCAAGCCTCATAGTCGGCCACGGCGTGAAGGATGAGCACATGCGCGGCGGTGCCGGGAACGGGGGCTTCGGGGTCTTCTTGCAGGGACGACACGGGGACAGCCTGGGGGGTGGATACGAATACTGGAAATACCACCTCTGTCGGATCACGATACCGATCGAGCATGATCGATTTCTCCATCCGTGAACTGGAATGCTTCATGGCGGTGGCCGAGGAACTCTCGTTCACTCGTGCGGCCCGGCGATTGCGGCTTTCGCAGCCACCGTTGTCGCGCCACGTGCAGGCGCTCGAAGGCAAGCTGGGGACGGCGCTGTTCCAACGCAGTCCCCGCAACGTGTCGTTGACCGCGGCGGGGCGGGCCTTTCTGGCCGACACGAAAGGCACGCTGACCCAGTTGCAGCGTGCCTGCGACTCGGCCAAGCGGGTCGGGCGGGGAGAGACGTTGCGCCTGTCGATCGGGTTCGTGAGCGCGGTGCTGGATCCCAGCCTGATCAGCCTCCTCCAGCGGTACCGGGCCGGCCACCTCGACGTCCAGCTGACCCTGCACGACAGCCCGCCGGCCGACCAGTTGCGGGCCTTGGTCGAAGGACGGCTGGACGGCGGCTTCGTGGGGGCGACGCCGGAGAAGAGGACGTCGGACTTGGTGCTCATCCCCTGGGGCCGGGAGCCGCTTCTGGCCTTCCTGCCGCCGGGTCACCGATTGTCGAAGTCCCGTTCGGTGAAGGTGGCCGATCTCTCCCGGGAATCCTTCGTGTCGGTATCGCCGGAATCCGCACCCTGTTTCGCGGCGCAGATCCAACGGCTGTGCTGCGATGCGGGCTTCCGGCCGAAGGTGGTGCACGAGGCGATCCGTGGGCAGGCCGTGGCCGTGATGGTCGCGGCCGGCGTCGGAATCGCGATCCTCCCGGCCTCGCTGGCCAGGAACTGCGGGGAATCCATCGTGACCCTGCCCATCTCCGATCCCCGCGCCTCGGTGACCTACGTCTTCGCCCATCGTGAAGGGCAGCTTGTGGAGCCCCTGCTCGGCTTCGTGAAGGAGCTTCGGCGGTGCTCGGCGCCGAAGCCGGGCAGGTGATGGACTGATCGGTTCCCGGCATCTTCGGCCTTGGGTGACCCGCCTTCAGGCGGCTCCCGATCCGTGGCCCTCGGGCGCGATGCTCGGGAAGTCCACGGATTTCCCCCGCGCCCGGATCAGCACCAGCCGAGCGGATCCGCAGGTTGGCTGGCGCATCACCGTCCTCGGCCTGCCCGACTCCGATACATGACGGCGGAGAGTTCTTGGACTGGGACCTCTCCCCGGCTTGAGGACCGATCCCGTATCGGGGATCCTGCCGACGTGCCCACGGATCCAGCCATGCCGTCCGAGTCCGGTTCGGAAATCGCCGCGTTGACCGCCCGACTGCGGGCTTTCCGGGACGAACGGGACTGGGGCCAGTTCCACAATGCCAAGGACCTCGCCGTGGCCCTCAGCATCGAGGCGTCGGAACTGCTCGAATGCTACCTGTGGAAGGGGCCCGGCGACGCGGATCCGGCGAAGGTCCGCGAGGAGTTGGCGGACGTCTTCGCCTATGCCCTTCTTCTCGCCGACCGCCACGGTTTGGACGTCGCCCGGATCGTCACCGAGAAGATCGCCCGCAACGCGGAGAAGTATCCCGTGGAGAAGTCCAAGGGCTCGGCGAGGAAGTACACCGAACTCGAGACATGATCCTCTACCAGGCCCCCAAGTCGGAGTTCCTGGGTGACCTCGAGCAGTCCCGGATCGACCAACTGCTCGTGGAGGGATTCCGTCGGCGTTTCGGCCAGGGCGTCTCGCCGGCCGAGGTCGGGAGCTGGCGGAACTCGCTCCAATATGTGGGCAACGTCCTGCGCGATCCTGCGATGCCGGACGACCTCGGTGTGAGCGTGGAGTGTCAGATCCCGCGGAGCAGCAAGCGGATCGACGTCATCCTCACAGGACACGGGGCCGCTGGCTCGGCGCACGCGGTGATCCTGGAGCTGAAGCAATGGGAACGTGCGGCGCCTACCGACATGGACGCCATGGTCCGGACATTCCTCGGCGGCGGAGAGCGTGAGACCGTCCACCCGAGCTATCAGGCCTGGTGCTATGCGCAACTGCTGGAGCAGTTCAACCAGACCGTGCAGCAGGAGCGGGTGGTCCTTCATCCGTGCGCATTCCTACACAATTGCACCGACGCGACGGGCCTGCGGGATCCCTTCTACAGGGAGCATCTCGACAAGGCCCCGGTTTTCACGCGCCACGAGGTCTTGCGCCTCCGCGGCTTCATCCGGGAGTTCATCCTGCGCGGCGACCGCGACGGAATCATGCGCCGCATCGAGCGGAGTCCGTTGAGGCCGAGCCGGAAGCTTTCCGACGCCGTCGTCGGCATGTTGGACGAGCGGCCGGAGTTCGTCCTCGTGGACGAGCAGAAGGAGGTCTTCGAGAAGTCCCTGCGACTGGTCCGGCTCTCCGAGACCGCCGGGAAGCAGGTGATGATCGTCCATGGCGGTCCCGGCACCGGGAAGAGCGTGGTTGCCATCAACCTCGTGGCCCGGTTGATCGGCGAGGGGCGCTTCGCCCAGTACGTCAGCAAGAACAGCGCGCCGCGGGCGGTGTACAGTGCGAAGCTGGCGGGCCGGCGGAAGGTCTCGGAGATCGCGGGCCTGTTCTGCGGTTCCGGCGGCTACATCGGGGTCGAGCCCGATAGCTGCCAATGCCTGGTCGTGGACGAGGCACACCGGCTCAACGAGAAGAGCGGCCTCTACGGAAACCTGGGAGAGAACCAGATCCAGGAGATCATCCGAGCGGCCCGCTGTACGGTGTTCTTCGTCGACGAGAACCAGCAGGTCACCTTGAAGGACATCGGGATGCCCGAGGACCTCCGGTTGTGGGCGGACCGTTTGGGCGCGCAGGTGACGGAGATGCGCCTCGAAAGCCAGTTCCGGTGTCAGGGCAGCGACGCCTATCTCTCGTGGCTCGACCGCCGTTTGGGAATCCGGGATGAGGGCCGGGAGACCCTCGACGTAGCCGGCTACGACTTCCGGGTCTTCGACTGCCCTTCGGAACTGCGTTCCGCCATAGAGGCGCGAAACCAGGACAACGGGGCCCGGTTGGTCGC
>CAIYXO010000936.1 GCA_903930165.1 uncultured Verrucomicrobiota bacterium
CCGCGGCTCGCGTGCGGTCTTCCGCATCGGCGGCAACGTCCCGCTGGGCGGCGCCACGCTGAGCTTCACCAACGGGGTCGCCCTGCAGCTCAAGCCGCTCGGTTCCAACCTCTGGACCGCCGACCTCCTCGTCACCAACGACAACGCCTACCGCTTCGACCTCACCGACTCCCGCGGCCGGCCTGGCATCGACACCACGACCCATGTCGTCCACGCCCTTCCCGACAACCCGCCCAAGGTCGACATCGCCGAGCCGGGCGAGGACATCCGGGCCGATCCCGAGGACATCGTGCCGCTCAAGGTCGTGGCCTCCGACGACTTCGCGGTCGCCGGCATCCGCATCGTGTACCACAAGCTGGGCGAGCCGGAGAAGGTGCTCGAGGTGCGCGACCGCCACGTGAAGGACGGCGAAACGCTGGCCGCGGGGGTGATCCGGCTCGAGGACCTGAAGCTGAAGCAATACGAGGTCGTGGCCTACCACGCGGAGGCCCGGGACAACAACGACTTCGACGGACCCGGCATCGGGCGTTCCCCGACCTACTTCATCGAGATCACCGACAAGACCTCGCCGCCGCCCTCGAAGCGCAAGGGGCCGCAGCAGCAGCGGCTCAACCTGCTGGCGATCCAGAAGGGCATCGTCGCGGACACCACCGCGTTGCCGTCGAACGCCCCGACCAACGCCTACGCGGAGATGGCCCGGCGCCAGCGGGACGCCCGGGAGTTCGCCGAGATGTACCGTCAGAAGCTGGAGGAGGGCGGCGCCCCGTTCGCCGCGCAAGGGGCGATGGAGTCGGCGGTGGAGGAGATGGGAAAGGCGGCCAAGCGCCTGGACCAGCGCAGCCGCGGCGAGGCGTTGCCTCCCGAGGAGAAGGCGCTGGCCCATCTCTACGATGCGGTGAAGGCGATGCCGACCCTGCGCAACCTGCCGACACAACCCTCCGAACTCTCGCAGCAATCCCCGCCGGAGGCGGCCCCGAAGAGCCCCGTGGACATCGTCCTCGAGGAACTGAAGAAGAAGCCGAAGGAGACCCCGAAGCTGGCCGAACTGGAGCAGGCGTTGAAGGACGCCCGGGAACTCGCGCGCGCCCAGGGAGAGCTTGCCGGCCGCATGGAACAACCCCAGTCCGGCCAGCCCGCAAAGGGTGAAGGGGAAGGCGAAGGCGAAGGCGAGGGCGAAGGGCAGGGCAAGGGTTCGGGCAAGGATTCGAAGGAGTCCAAGGAGGCCCAGCGGCTGAAGGAGATGGCGGAGCGCGCGAAACAGCGTGAGGCGTCCGGCAAGGGCCCGGGCAAAGCGGACCCGAAGGAGACCGCCCAGGCCAAGGACGGCAAGGGCCAGGGAGAAGGCAAAGGCAAAGGCAAGGGCAAGGGCCAAGGAAAGGGCGAAGGCGAAGGCCAGGGTCAGGGACAAGGACAGGGCGAGGGCGAAGGTGAAGGCCAGATGGCCGAGGCGCAGGAGAAGCTCCGTCAGCAGGCCGAACAGCTGGCGGAAAAGATCCGGCAGTTGGTCGACAAGGATTCCAAGCAGGGTCAGGGCGCCGCGAAGCGCCTGGAGGAGGCTTCCCGTCAGATGGCGGAGGCCGCGAAGGCGCTGCGCCAAGGGAACCGTGCCGGAGGCGGCTCCGCCGGCACCATCGGCGCGGCCGGAGCGAACTCCGCCGCCGACCTCCTGGAGAAGGCGATCTCCGGTAAACCCGAGCTCACGGACGTCTCCGCGGAGGAGGCCCCGAAGAAGTTCGAAGGACAGATCAGCGAGTACTTCAAGCGCCTCACCCGCGCCGAATGAAACGCATCCGGTTCATCCATTGGAACGCGGAGGAGGCCATGGAACGCACGGCCCGCCTGGTCGCGCTCGGCCATGACGTCCTCGGCGACACGCCGTCGGAAGGCGCCTCGGTGCTGAAGGAACTTCGCCGTGTCCGCCCTCAGGCGGTGGTCATCGACCTGTCCCGGCTCCCGGCACACGGACGTGAGATCGGGCGGTCGATCCGGCTTTCGTCGACGCTCCGGGCGGTGCCGATCGTCTATGTCGGAGGCGACCCGGCCAAGCGGGAGCTCGTTCGCGCGCTGCTGCCCGACGCGACCTACACCAGCTGGGAGCGGATCGGTCCGGACCTGGCCCGCACGCTGGAGCAACCCCCGGCCGAGCCGCATGTGCCGCCCGATCATCCCGGCGCGAACACCACACGTCCGGTGACGGGGAAGCTCGGCTTCAAGGCCGGCATGACCGTCGCCCTCGTCGGCGCCCCGGCCCCGGTGGCGCAGTCGCTTCGGGCGGACTCCCCGGCCGGGGTCGCGTTCCGGAACGACCTCAAGGCGCGGGCCGACCTGGCCCTGTTCTTCGCCTCGGACACGGACGCCTTCGGCCGCGCCCTCCGCCAGGTTTCCACCCGGGCCGACCTGCCCGCGTTCTGGATCGCCTGGCCGAAGCTGGCGTCCGGCGTGAAGACCGATCTCACCCAGGGCCGGATCCGCGACGCCGCCCGGGACGCCGGCTTCGTGGATTCGAAGATCTGCGGTATTGATGCGGTTTGGTCCGGGCTGCGGTTCTCGCGGATGCGTCAGCCGGCGGTCCGGCGCGAGGAGTCGTTCGAATGACACAGTTCACCCATCTTCCCGAGACCCGTTGGCTCCTGGCGGGCGGCGCCGTGGCGCTGGTGTTCCTGGCGGTCAGCTACGCCACCGCCAAGGGACGTGCGGGCGGGGTCCCGCGCACCGTCGGCACCCTGTTGCGGGCCCTGGTCCTCGCGGCGTTGACCGTCTGCCTCCTCGATCCCCAGTGGGTCGAGAAGAACACGCGTCACCACAAGGCCCGCCTCGCGGTGCTGCTCGACACGTCCCAGAGCATGGGAACGCGGGACGTCTCCGAGGGCCGGCTCCACGCGGGTCGGGAATGGGTCCGTAAGAACGTGACGTCGAAGAAGCCGTTGGACGTCGAGGTGGAGTACTTCGGGTTCAGCGACCGGGTGGTCCGCGACACGAACTTCGCCGCGGCGCCGGTGGGGAAGTCGAGCGCCCTGGCCTCCGCGCTGGAGTCGATGCTCGCCACCCCGGGCGACGCGCCGCTGACCGGCGTCCTGCTCGTTTCCGACGGCATCGAGACGACCACGTCCTCGCCCGAGGCCGCCGCCCGGCGGCTCCAGCGCCGCGGCATCCCCGTGCACACGTTGGTGACGGGGACGACGAACGAGATGCGCGACGTGGTGTTGGAGAACGTCCAGGTGCGTCGGGCCGTCACCCACGACGCCCCCACCCGCATCGGGCTCCAGCTGCGCTCGCCGGGTTTCGCCGGCCGTTCCGTGATGGTCCAGGTGCGACGCGACCGCGAGGTGCTCGCGGCCAAGCCCCTCACCCTCACCGGCCAGCCGCAGCGGATGGAACTCGAGTTCACCCCGCGCCAGAAGGGGTTCCAGGTCTACGAGGTCGCGGTGTCCGCCGCTGAGGGCGAGTGGCTCGCCTCGAACAACCGCCGCCTGTTCGGCCTCGAGGTGATCGATACCACGCTGCGGGTGCTCTACATGGAGGGCACCCCGCAGAACGGCTCGAGTCCCAAGCCGGAATGGAAGTACCTCAAGGACGCCCTCCAGTCGGATCCGGGGATCAAGGTCACCACCCTCTTCCGCCAGTTCGGTGGCAACGGCCAGTACCTGAACACCATCGACCTGGACCAGGAGACCGGCGAACGCATCTATCCCGTCGAGCATCCCACCAAGGGGTTTCCGAAGACCCTCGAAGCGCTGCTGGAATACGACGTCGTCATCCACAGCGACATCAAGCGCGAGTCCTTCACCGGCGGGCAGCTCACCAACATCGCGCGGCTGGTGGAGGAGTTCGGGGGCGGCTTCGTCATGATCGGCGGCAACTCCGCCTTCGGCCGCGGCGGATACCACAAGACCATCCTCGACCGGATCATCCCGGTGGCCATGGAGGGCGCCTACGACTCCGACCGGACGGACTTCAAGGTCAAGGTCCCCCGCACCGCATGGGGGCATCCCATCGTCGCCTTCGGCCCGGACAAGGCGGAGACCCAGAAGATCTGGACCGAGAAGTTCCCGGTGCTGCACGGCCTCAACCGCATGGAGCGGGTGAAGCCGGGGGCGACCGTGTTGGCCACCGTGGACGACGGTTTCCCGGGGGAGGATCCGACGGTCGTGCTGGCGGTCCAGGAGGTGGGTCGCGGTCGCAGCATGGCCTTCACCTCCGACACCACGCGTTCGTGGGGTGAGGACTTCGAGACGACCTGGGGCGAACCGGTCGACAAGCGGTGGGGACTGACCGAGGACAACTGCGATTCGCGCTACTACCGGCAGTTCTGGGTGAACGCCGAGCGTTGGCTGGCCGCGGGCCGCGCCGGACGCACCAACCAGGCCGTCGTGCTCGAGCTTTCCGCCGGCTACACGGTGCCGGGCGAACCCGTCGAGGCCTCGGTCCGGGTGCGCGATCCGGCCCGACGGGACGTCCCCGGCGCCCAGGTGACGATCTACGCCGGAAACGCCGGTTCCAGCAACGCGGTCGCCGTGGCCCGTTGGGATGCCGCCGCCCGTGCCTACACCGCCAGCGTGCGCATCCCCAAGGACGGCGCCTACATCCTGACCGCGGTGGCCCAAGCGGGGAGCACCCGTCTGGGAGACGACCGGCAGCTGTTGGTCGGAGAGACGATCGACCGCGAGATGGCCGATCTCCGGGCGCGTCCGGACCTGCTCGCCGCCGTGGCCTCGGCGGCCTCCGGTCTGGCCCATCGCGTCGACGTGCCTCCCGCAGCGGGCCTTGCCGACCTTTGGCGCACGGCCCCGCCCCCGACGGTGGACTACGACCGGAAGCCCCTTTGGGACAAGCCCTGGTGGCTCGCCGCGATCCTCGGGGTTCTCACCCTTGAATGGGCCCTGCGGCGTTGGAGAGGTCTGGCGTGAACGGCTCTCCACCATCGACCTTCCGCCCCGGACGGGCCGGGTGGACTCGGACGACCGCCGCCGGTCTCCTTGCCGTGGCCTGTCTCTTCGCGGGGACGGATCTCGGTGCACAGGCTCCCGACTGGAGGGCCTCCGGCGACGGTCTCTCCTCCGCGCAGCATGAGCTCGAAGGCCCGTGGTCGGTCTCCATCGTTCGGATCGAGCGGACGAACACGATGCTGCGGCTGCGTCCGATGCTGGCCTTCGGCGACCGCATCGGCCTCAACACCCTCAGCGAGCAGGTGGACCTGGTTCCCAGCGGCGCCGGCCGCGTGTTGGCCGCCATCAACGGGGACTTCTACACCACCGAACACGAGGTCCTTCCCGGCGATCCGCGTGGGTTGCTCATCCAGGACGGACTCCTGGTCAGCGGACCCGTCGCACGGGACTGCTTCTGGGTCGCTCAGGACGGGACGCCCCGCATTGGGACCGTCCGTAGCCGCTTCACGGTCCAGGCGGGTGATTCAGCCCCGGAAACCTTCGGCCTGAACACCGACTACGACGGCGGCGAATCGGTGGTCTACACGGCGGCCGCCCGCGAGTCGCTCGGCGAGGATGCCCGTCGCGGTTGGATCGTTCGTCCCGCCGATGGGAAGGCCTGGCCCGAGTTCGGTCCCGGTCGACGGTTCGAAGGGGTCGTCCGCGGTCGCCTGGAGTCCGGCAGGTCCGGTCCCGGCGCCGACGAACTGCTGTTGGCCCCATCCCAGGAACTCCGGCCGCACATCAAGGCCGGCGCCCGCATCGTGGTTTCAACCGCCACCGATCCCCAACTGTCGGGAGTGCGAACCGCGATCGGCGGCGGACCGGCCTTGGTTCGCCAAGGAGAGGTGCTCGACATCCGCGTCAACAAGGCCCGTGAGCGGCATCCCCGGTCGGCCCTCGGTTGGAATGAAACCCACCTGTTCCTGGTGGCGGTGGACGGACGGCAACCCGGACACTCCGTGGGGATGACCCTTCCGGAACTGGCCGCTTACCTTCAGCGGATCGGCTGCACCGAGGCGGTGAACCTGGATGGCGGCGGTTCGACCGAACTCATCCTCCGCGGAAGGATCCTGAACAGTCCGTGCTATGGTCATGAGCGCCGCACCGCCTCGGGTCTTGCGGTCCTTCTGTCCGAACCCAGGGGATCGGGGGCCAAATCCCCATGATGCCAGGATTCCCCGCGCCCGTCCGTGGCCCCGTGTCCGGTTCCGTCCGGCGCGCACCCACCGGCTTTCGCCTGCCGGGAATCGTTCTCGCGGCGGCCCTGCTCCTGTCCTTGTCGCCGGGTGTCCGCGCGGAGACCACGAACACGCCGCCGCGGGCCCGACTGAGCGATTCCTTCGGATACAGCCAGGAGAACCGGAGCGAGGGCCCCTGGGCCATCCGCCGTGTACGGGTCCGCCGTTCGAGGACGGACCTGACCTTCCATGTCCGTCTGGGCGGCGGATCGCACCTGGGGCTGGCCACGCTTTCGGCCCAGGCGACGGGCACCCCGAAATCCCAGGGTCGTCCCTTGGCCGCGGTCAACGGCGACTACTTCGTCCGCGACGGCGCCTTCGCCGGCGATCCGGAAGGCTTGTGCATCACCGAAGGCGCGCTCGTCTCCCTTCCGTCGGAGAAGTCCTGCTTCTGGATCGCTCCGGACGGTTCGCCACGCTGCACCAACGTCATCTCCCTCATGGCGGTCGTCTGGCCCGACGGGACACGCATCCCCGCCGGCCTGAACGAGGCTCCCGGGGATCGACCGGTGGTCTTCACCCCGGAGTTCGGGGATGCCACCCGCAGGATGTCGGGCCGGGACCTGGTCCTCGTCCCGGAGCAGGGCACCGCCTCGCTCGCGGTCGGTGAGGTCCGCGGTTTCCGTTTGGTCGCGGTCCACGAAGGCGGTGGCACGCCTCTTTCGGCCACGAACCTCGTGGTGCACCTGCCCGAATCCCTGTCGTCCCGCTCCATTCCGCCCGTTGGAGGAAGCGTGGGAATCGACACCGCGACGTTGCCCGACCTGCGGGGGGTCAAGACCGCCCTGGGTGGCGGGCCGGCGCTCCTGCGTGGTGGGTTGCCAACCCAGCTCCAGGCCGGAGAGGTCCGGCATCCGCGAACCGCCATCGGCTGGAACCAGGACGACTTCTTCCTCCTGCAGGTGGACGGAAGGCAGCCATCGGTTTCCGTGGGAATGAGTTTCGCGGAGTTGGCCCGCTGCTTCCAGGAACTGGGCTGCACCGACGCCCTGAACCTCGACGGCGGGGGTTCCTCGACGCTTTGGGTCCAGGGCCAGGTCGCCAACAACCCCTGCGAGGGCGGCGAACGTCCGATGGCCAATTCCCTGGTCCTGGTCCTGGAAAACCGCGCCGACCCCAACTGATCCCGGGTCCGGGCCGTTGCATTTGACTTCGGCCTCCGTCCCTTCTCCCGGCCCGGACCTTCACCTGGGAAAGGTCCGGGACCGGTGGTGAGTGGGAGGGAATGTCCTCCGTCCGAGACTATTTCGCGGCGGCGGCCGCGACGGCGGCGGCGCGCTTGGCGAGACTGGCCTCCTGGACCTTCCGGGCCAGCTCCGGCTTCTCCAGCAGCGTCTTGCGGGCCGCCTCCTTGCCTTGCCCGATCAACTCGCCGTTGAACTGCAGCCACGCGCCCTTCTTTTCCAGCGCCCCGGTGTCGAGGCCCACGTCGATGAGCGAGCCTTCCTTGTCGATGCCGTGGTTGAACAGGATGTCGAACTCGGCCTCGGTGAAGGGCGGCGCCACCTTGTTCTTCACGATCTTCACCTTCACGTGGTTGCCGATCGTCGCCCCGGTGGCGTCCTTGATCGCGTCCTTGCGCCGGATGTCGATGCGCACCGAGGCGTAGAACTTCAGCGCCTTGCCGCCCGGCGTGGTCTCGGGGTTGCCGAACATCACGCCGACCTTTTCCCGCATCTGATTGGTGAAAAGGCAGGTGGTCTTGGCCTTGCTCAGGATCGCGGTCAGCTTCCGCAGCGCCTGGCTCATCAGCCGCGCCTGCATGCCCATCGTGGCCATGCCCATCTCGCCCTCGAGTTCCGCCTTCGGCACCAGCGCCGCCACGGAATCCACCACGATGATGTCCAGGGCTCCGGAGCGGGCCAGGGTTTCGCAGATCGTCAGGGCCTCCTCGCCGGAGTCGGGCTGGGAGACCAGCAACTCGTCGACGTTCACGCCGAGCTTCTTCGCATACGCCGGATCCAACGCGTGCTCGGCGTCGATGAACGCCGCGAGTCCTCCGGCCCTTTGGGCGTTCGCGATCAGGTGCAGCATCAGGGTGGTCTTGCCCGACGACTCCGGTCCGTAGATCTCGACCACGCGTCCGCGGGGCACGCCGCCGACGCCGAGGGCGAGGTCGATCGCCAGCGCCCCGGTCGGGATCACCTCGATCGGACGCATCACCTGCGAACCGAGCCGCATGATCGCGCCTTCCCCGTACGCCTTGGTGATGCTGGAGATGGCGGTCTCCAGCTCCCGGAGCTTGGCCGGGCTGGGCTTGGGAGTCTCGACGACCGCGGTGCCGGCGGTCGTCGCGGGGACGGCGGCCTTGGTCTCGGTCTTGGTGGGGGCGGCGGGTTTCTCGGCCATAACTCTGGGTGTGTGCGGTGTCGGAATTCTGTGTGTTCTCTGAAATCGGGGATCTTCTGCGAAGGGCTCGGTCGGGTTCAGTGGGTCTGCGCCAGGTCGACCTCGGGCCGGATGCGCCAGCGTCCGGCGACCGCGCCCAGCTCGGCGTCGAGGCTCCATTGGTCGGGCAGGGGATCTCCCACGTGGACCTTGTTGGCGCCCTTCAGGGCCATGCAGCCGGTGTTGTCGCCGACGGCCCGGATCGTCTCCAGCTCCTCCGCGGAGAACG
>CAIYXO010000937.1 GCA_903930165.1 uncultured Verrucomicrobiota bacterium
ATCCCTTCTGCACCGGCTCGGCCCAGATCGGGTCATTCACTTGCGCCCGACGGCCACCAGGTGCCCGCGTGTCCGGAAGTAGAGGACGCCCCCGGCCAGGGCCGGTGTCGAAAGGTGGGTCTCCTCCAGCTTGTTCACGCCCAAGAGTTCGAACTTCCGCGAGACCTTCACCACGGCGACTTCACCCTCCTCGCTCGTGAAGTAGAGATTCCTTCCGTCGGAGACCGGGGAGGAGGTCCAGCCGCGTCCGGACGGCGTGAGGCGCTCCGAGTACTGGATCGCCCCGGTGACCGCGTCGAAGCAGGTCACCAGGCCGATGTCGAAGCCGCCGAAGAGCAGTCCGTCGACGAGGATCGGCGTCTGCATGTAGTTGCCCTGACGCGGATGGACCCAGGTGATCGCGGCGTTGGTCTGGCCGGCCTCGGCAGGGGTGACGTTCCCGGTGGCGTCGGCCCGGACGGCCCGCATTGGTCGCAGCTTCCCGTGGGCGCTGGTGAGGTAGATCAGGTCGCCGCCCACGACGGGCGTCGGCACCGGGATGTCTCCGCCGCCGTCGAGACGCCACAGCTCGCGTCCGGTCTCGGGATCGTAGCCGCCGATGTGATGCCAGCCGTTGACCGCGATCTGCCTCCGTCCGCCGTGCTCGAACACGGTGGGCGTGCCCCAGGTGGGGACGTCGGCCCGATCGGTCTTCCACAACGGTTTGCCCGTCTCGAGGTCGTAGGCGGCGAGGAAGGAGTCCTTCTGGACGTCGCATTGCACGATGACCCGGCCGCCGTCGATCACCGGGGAGGAGGCGAATCCCCACTGGGCCGACTTCACCTGGTAGTAGCCGGAATCCATCGGACCGAGGTCGCGCTTCCACAGGAGCTTCCCCGACATGTCGAAGCAGAAGAGGCCTTCCGAACCGAAGAGGGCCACGATGCGTTTGCCGTCGGTGGCCGGGGTCGAGTTCGCATGGGTGGACTTGGTGTGACGCTGGACCCGGGGCACGCCGCGATGGCCCACGGTGTCCCAGGCCAGCTTCCCGGTCCCGCGGTCGAAGGCGACCAGATGCCATTCGTGGACGTCCTTGTCCTCGACCGGATCGATGTCGCCGTAAAGTCCCACCTTGAGGTCCGCCTTGCCGGACTTGGTGGCGGTGATGGTGAAGAGGCGGTCACCCCACAGGATCGGGGCGGCATGGCCGAGTCCGGGAAGCGGGGTCTTCCACAACACGTTGCTGGCGGTGGTCACGTCCCACTGCGTCGGCGCCTCGGCCGAGGCGTCCACGCCGGAGGCCTGCAGACCGCGGTACTGCGGCCAGTTGGCGGCGGTGAGGGAAGAGGCGGCGAGCGCGAGACCCAGGAGGAGCGGCGTCAGGACTCTCATCGGACCGATCCTCCGCCGCGATCCGGCCGAGGGCAACGGAACAACTGCGGACGGGCGTCGGTGGCATCCGACTTCCGTGGGTAGCCGTTGTTGTCCACCAGCAGCCAGATCGCGTCGTCGTCCACGCTCAAGCCCTCGAAGAAGCCGTAAGGAAGGATGTGTCGGTAGGCGTGACGGGGATCCATCTCGATGTCGAAGTAGGAGTAGGAGGCGAGGACCTCTTTCCGGACCGGGTCGACCCGGAGCACCCGGCGCAGCTCGCGGCAGAGCACCCAGAGCTCGCCACGGTGCCAGCAGAGGTCGGTGTAATGGACGTCCTCGGCGGTGACCCCGGGAGCCGCGACGCGGAAGTCACCCAGGATCCGCAGGGACTTCTGGTCCACCTCGATGATCCTTCCCGTGTTGCGTTCGTTGGCGACCCAGATCCTTCCGCCGCCAACCGCAAGACCCTCGAACGAGGCGTTCCGATCCGACTTGCTGAACCAGCGTTCCGAAGGGCTCCAGTCGATGGGCAAACGCTCGAGCGTTCCGTTGGGTGCGCTCTGGCGCAGGATCCACCGGGAATTCTCCTCGCAGAAGTGGATCCGTCCGCGTTCGTCGAGTCCGAGTCCCTCGAGGTCCCATGGAAGGTCGCGTCCGCCGGCCAAGGGCGCGAAGTGGGAGGCGGGCACCTGCGGCACGGGGACGAGGTCGGCGAAACCGGCCTCCGGGCCGAAGCGGATCTCGAACAGGCCGGGCTCCTTGTCGTTGACGGTGAGCAGGCGTCCGTCCGGCATCCGGAGCAGCGCCGAGGCGTCGAACCGGCCTGCGGGCGGACGGAGCGTCCAGGCGGCGTGGGCCACGAGGGTGTATTCCGGGATGGAACCCTTCCTGGGCGCAGGCGCCGTGCGACAGCCAATCAGGAGGAGGAGCGGAAGCCAGATCCAGCGACGGAGGACGTGGAAGGACAGCACGGGGGGAGTCTCACTGCGGTGAAGTCCCATGGCCATCCCGGAGGGGCCGGTGAAGGGAGAGCGAATGGATTCGTGGTTCCCGACTTCCCGTGGCCGCGGCTGCCCAGCTGCGGTCCCGTCTCCCTCCGCTTTCCCGTGGCCGTGGC
>CAIYXO010000938.1 GCA_903930165.1 uncultured Verrucomicrobiota bacterium
CCGAAGGGCTCCGCATCTTGTCACCGGTTTGGCGCCTCCGGCGAGGAGGAATGCCAAGTTCCTCCGCCAGGCCGCCGTTTCCGTCCCGCGTCAGCGGGCCGCCGCGAGGAACGCCGGCGCCATGTCCGCGACCGTGCCGAAGAGGAAGTCCGGGACCTGTTTACGCAAGGTCTCCGGCCGGTGCTGGCCCCAGCACACCCCGGCGAAGCGCATGCCGGCTTCCCGCGCGGCCTCCGCATCCCGCACCTCGTCGCCCACGTACACCGCCTCCGCCGGACCGACGCCGCATCGCCGGAGCAGGGACTTCAGCCGCGAGGCCTTTCCGAAAAGGGAAGAACCGCATTCGAAGGCCTCGAACAACGCGGAGACCTCCGGCCCGAGGATCCGTTCCACGTTCGAGCGCGAGTTGGAGCTGACCACGGCAAGCCGGAGGCCGGCACCGTGGAGCCGGAAGAGGGTCTCCGGGATGCCCGGGAACGGATGCAACGGCCCGGAGTGCGACTCCATGCGGCTCCGGAAGTCCCGCATCAGCAGCGGCAGCTTCCAGAGTGGCACGCCCGCGGCCTCCAGCAACGCCCGCCCGTGGAGGTCGCGATGCCGCTCGAACTCCTCTTCGCTGAACGTCCTGAGCCCGCGTCCTGCGGCGATCCCGTTGTACACCGAACGCAGCCACGGCAGCGTGTCGGACAACGTGCCGTCCGAGTCGAAGACCACGAGCCTCAACGGGGACTGTGATACTGGATGGGGAAGGGGATCGGCCACGGAGGCGCGGAGGACACGGAGGATCGGTCGCTTGTTGCCCGTTGTCCGTTGTCCGTGGCCGAGGCCGCCAGGCCGCGGACGATCGCCGCCCCGATTCCCGCAGAAAACCGGTGACCGGGAACCGTGAACGGGCGTTGCCCGTTCACTTCTTCTTCAGCCCGATGCTGCTGGCGCGCTTGGCCACCTTCCGGCTGGTGAGGACCTTCGAGACCGTGCCGGTCTTGAGGTACTTGGACTTCACGGTGTCGAGGATCGCGTCGCGGTGGTCGTACAGGCGCTTGAGCTTGCGCGGCTTCACCCGGGCGGTGACGTAGGCCGTGAGCAACGGCAACGCGATGGTGGTGTCGGTGTAGCAGACCACCGAGTCGGGGAGCTTGTCGGGATCGACCTTGCCCCAGCTGACCGCCTCGGCCGGCGTGGCGCCGCTCAGGCCGCCGGTGTCCGGACGCGCGTCGGTGCACTGCAGGAAGTAGTCGTGGCCCTTCTCCTGGATGCCCATGACCTCCTGGATCTGCGGCTCGGTCTGGAGCATGAAGTTCTTCGGGCTGCCGCCGCCGAGGATGAACACGCTGCTGGTGTGGCCGGTGCTCTTCGCGTGGTACACGATGCCCGCGGTCTGGTTCACGTCGCGGTTCACGTCGGGCAGGAGCTTCGACCCGCGCATCGACATCGCGGCCACGTTCATGCCGATCGAGCTGTCGCCCGGGCTGCTGGTGAAGATGGGGATCCCACACTCGTACGCGGTGGCCAGGACCGAGCTGTCGGCGATGCCGAGCTTCTTCTGGCGGGCGTGGACGTACTTGCCGAGCAGGTAGTGGAACTCGTCGGTGCCCATCGTCCGCTGGAACTCCGGTCCCTGGATCACCTCACGCACGAACGCGTCGGTGTCGAGCAGCACGTTGTAGTCGAACAGCACGTCGTAGATGCGGATGACGCCCTCCTCGTGCAGCTCCACGTCGTCGAGGAACGGCGTGCCGCTGTGCAGGTGCATGTCCAGGCCGAAGTGCAGGTCGTGGTAGAGGTTGGCGCCGGTGGAGATGATCCAGTCCACGTAGCCGCCCTTCATCAGCGGGATGAGGCAGCTCTTCCCGAGGCCTGCCGGGGTGAGCGCGCCGGTGAGGGACATGCCGATGAAGCCGTCGTCGGGCAGCATCTTCCTCGCGAGCAGCATCGCGGCCTCGCGCAGGCGTCCGCCGTTGTAGGCCAGCATCGACTGGTCGATCAGGTCGGCGGCGGAGATGTCCTTGCCCACGCCGAACGGATTCAGGCGCGGGTAGGCGGCGAACTTCTTCGAGATCTTGTGGGCGGAGGCTTTGCTCATGGTCGAAATGCAGGTGCCGGCGCAGTGTGGTCGGGACGCGGAAAGGAAAAAGGGAAAAGGCGGGTGTTGCGGTGCCGGCTCCCCGCCGGGATCCGGAAGCGCCCTGGCCGCCAGTCTTGCGCCACCGACGCCTTTCCTGCCGCGCTGTGCGGTGTTTCGATGTTCGCGTGAGCCGCGCGTTCCTCCGCCTTATTTCGATCGCATTCCTGTCCCTCCGGGTCGCGGTGGCCAAGCCCATCGCCGACACGCCCTTCTGGCAGGACGTCGCCGTCCGCATCCGGCACGCCGACTCCTTGTCCAACGCCGTGTACCGCCGCGTCTGCGTGGACCAGGAGAACGTCATCCACGTGCTCACCGACCGCGGCATGGCGCGTGTTTATGACGATCAACTGGTCCCGGACCGCAGCTGGCGTCCGCTGGCGGACCGGGTGCCGAAGGACATCGAGGTCTCCGGTGGCGACCTGTTCCTCCTGTATTCCGACCGGGTCCTCTCGAACGCCCGGAACGGGACCTACGCACGGCCGACCCAGGCCGACGCTTCTTGGCTGGAGCCGTTGCCGGACGGGACGGTGGCCGCGCGGGCCGGGATGCGTCCGGCGCCGGCGGGACCGCGGGGACGTGCGCCGGTGGACGGGGTGACCGCCCGGGTCGAAGTGCCGGGCGGAGTGTGGTTCGGCAGCCCGCGGGGCGCGTACTTCGAGCGTGGGGGTTCGTCCGCGCGGTATGCGACGCCCTCGGCGCCGGGCATCGAACCGCCGGCGTTCCGGTACTACGCGGGGAAGCGCTGGCTGCGGGACGACGCGGTGGTGGACCTGGCGGTGGACCGCGACGGCCATGTGTGGGTGCTGACCGCGACCGGCCTCAACAAGATCGAGTTCCGCAGCATGACCTTGGCGGAGAAGGCGCGGTGGTTCTCCCGGAAGATCCGTTCGCGGAACATCCGCTTCGGCCTCACCGCCGAGCGGCGACTGCGTGTGCCCGGCGACATCACGTCGAGCGAGATGATCGACACCGACAACGACGGCGGCTGGACGAGCTACTACATCGGAGCGCTCGGGGCGCAGTGGGCGGTGACCCGTGACGCGGAGGTCCGCCGGCAGGCCTGGGACGCCTTCGGCGCGTTGGAGCGGCTGCAGTCGATCCACACGAACGCCGGTTTCCCGGCGCGCACGATCGAGCGTCGCGGCTTCAAGTTCTCGGACACCGACCGTTGGCGCGACGCGCCGGAGGCGGGTTGGGAGTGGAAGGGCCACACGAGCAGCGACGAGATGCAGGCCCAGTGCTTCGCGCACGCCGTGATGTGGGAGCTGGTGGCGACCAACGCGGCGGAGAAGGCGCGCGTGACGCGGAACTGGTCACCGGTGGTGGA
>CAIYXO010000939.1 GCA_903930165.1 uncultured Verrucomicrobiota bacterium
AGCGCCTCGTCGCGACAGGCGGCGCGGCTGACCAGCCTGGACGCCCTCCGCGGCTTCGACCTGCTCTGGATCTCCGGTGCCGACACGCTCGGTCATGCGGCCTTGGCCTTCGCCTCGGGACCCGTCTCGCATGCCTTGGCCGAACAGCTCGAGCACGTCCCGTGGGAGGGATTCCGCTTCTACGACCTGATCTTCCCGCTGTTCGTCTTCATGACCGGGATGTCGCTGGTCTTCTCCCTCGGCGGACGCCTGGAAGCCGGCGACCGTGCCGCGGCGCTCGGCCGCCTGTTTCGCCGGGCGCTCGTGGTGTACCTGCTAGGCGTCTTCTACTACCGCGGCTTCAGCGGATGGGAGAACGACATCCGCTTCCTCGGAGTGCTCCAGCGCAACGCCCTCGCCTACCTCGGCGCCGGCATCCTCTTCCTCCACCTCCGTCCGCGGCAACTCGTCTATGCCACGGTCGGCATCCTCGTCGGCTACTGGGCCCTGTTGGCGCTGGTCCCGGTCCCGGGAGTCGGCCCCGCCAACTTCAACCCGGACACCAACCTCGCCCATTGGGTCGACGCCCACTTCCTCCCCGGCCGCAAGTGGAACGGGGCCCACGACCCGGAGGGTCTCCTCAGCACCCTGCCCTCGGTCGCAACCGCCCTTCTCGGCGTCTTCGCCGGGCTGCTGATGCGCGATGCGTCGAAGTCTCCCCTTCAACGCATCCGAATCCTGCTCGTCGCCGGCGTCGCGCTGCTTGCCACCGGACACCTCTGGGGACTCGTGTTCCCGGTCATCAAGGGCATCTGGACCTCCTCCTACGTCTGCGTCGCCGGCGGCTGGAGCGCGCTGTTCCTGGCCCTGTTCTACTGGGTGATCGACGTGAAGGGCTGGTCGCTCTGGTCCCGCCCCTTCGTCTGGATCGGCATGAACTCGATCGCGATCTACATGGCCTCGAACCTCGTGGACCTCGAACGCATGGCCGGTCGCCTCACCGGTGGGGAGATCGGCGCCTTCGTCGAACAGGTCGGAGGCAAGGGTGCGGGCGGCTTCGTGACCGCGCTCGCCGCCTCCGGATTCTCGGTCTGGCTCGCCTGGCTCCTGCACCGTCGCAAGGTGTTCCTCCGCGTCTGAATCCATCCAAGCCCGGACGCCTCCGCCGCCCCAACCGCTCCCCGAATCTCCCATGGAATCCACCCCTCGGACCGCGACGCCCTCCACGGAGGCCTCCTCGCGGCTGGTATCCCTCGACGCCCTCCGCGGCTTCGACATGTTCTGGATCGTCGGCGGCGCCGGCATCCTCCGGGCGCTCGAGAAGTTCACCGGCTCGCCGATCCTCGGCGGACTCCGCATGCAGCTCACCCACGTGGACTGGGAGGGATTCCGCTTCTACGACCTGATCTTCCCCCTGTTCGTCTTCATCGCCGGCGTCTCGCTGGTGTTCTCGACCCGCAAGGCGGTCGAACGCGGCGGGAAGGCCGCGGCGGTGAAGCGGCTGCTCGGCCGCGGACTGCTGCTCTACCTGGTCGGGGTGTTCTACTCCGGCGGGATCTCCGACGGACTCGACGGGATCCGCTGGCTCGGGGTGCTGAACCGCATCGCCATCGCCTCCACCGTCGCCGGCATCCTCACCGTCTTCCTGCCCGTCCGCGCCCTCGCCGCCACCACCGTGGCCATCCTCCTCGGATACTGGGGTCTCATGCGCCAGGTGCCCTTCCCGGCCTTCCGCCTCGAGAAGGGCGCCGTGGCCGAAGCCATGGCCCGCTCCGGCGAGACGAACCTCGCCCGCCTCTACCAGGCCACCACCGAGCGGGTCTCCGGCCGCTTCGAACCGGGCTACAACCTCGCGAACCACATCGACTTCCAACACCTCCCGGGCCGCCTCTACGACACCTACTACGACCCGGAAGGAATCCTCAGCAACCTGCCCGCGGTGGCCACCTGCCTGCTCGGCACCCTCGCCGGATTCGTCCTCGCCGGTGCCGCCGGTGCACGGCGCACGCTCCATCTCGCAGGCGCCGGACTCGCCTGCATCGCCCTCGGCTATCTCTGGTCGCGGGACTTCCCGATCGTGAAGAAGCTCTGGTCCTCCTCCTTCGTCCTCGTGGCCGGCGGATACAGCCTCCTGC
>CAIYXO010000940.1 GCA_903930165.1 uncultured Verrucomicrobiota bacterium
GAGGTGGGACGCCGGGGGGCGGACCGCCTGTTGTAGTTCCAGTCACCCGAGCGAGATCTCGACCGCGGCTCCGTCCTGCCCTGTTTCGGAGCCTCCGTGTCCAGACGGTTGGCTGAGTCGACATGCCAGAAGGAACGTCATGGGCTTCAGTACGGGAACCGGTCCATCCGGTCCTGCCCTTTGGATCATGACGTGCCAAAACGTCATGAACATCCGCATTCCGGCCCGATTGGCGGCCATCTTGGGGAAGATGGCGTGCCTCATGGCCCTGTTCGTCTCAACACCGCAATCCTCCGCGGTCGGCTGGGTTCCGCCGGTCACGCCGCGCAAGTTCTCCGTCCTCGAACTGCTCGGGGTTCCGGGCACCACGGTGACCATCGGCGTCCAAGTGCCCTCGGGCGGCACCACGCTCTGGCTGAAGGCACACGGCCTCAACTACCAGAACAAGGCCAGCATCCGCATCAACGGCGGCGAATGGGTGGCGTTGAACAACACCAACTGCGTGTTCGACTACCCGGGCGACCGTCTCAACGGAATGGGTGGACCGCTGGACACGTTGTCCTTCCGGGTGGCCGGTGTGAGCCTCGTGCCGCGGCGCGCGAACACCATCAGCTTCCGCTTCAACTTCACCGACGGCGTCAGCATCGGATACCGGATCCTCGACCTCAACATCCTCAACGCCTCCAACCGGCGTCTGCTTCCCGAAGCCCAGCCGGTGTTCGTCCGGGGACGCTCCTCCGGGATCAGTCCGACCGACGTCGCGGCGGGATCCAACCTCTGGTACCATGCGAATCTCCGGCTGAACTGGATCGGAGACACCATGAACGCCAAGTGCTCCGACTGCCATGCGGACAACGGAGCCGACCTCAAGTATTTCAGCTTCTCCGACAAGGCCATCAGCGAGCGGGCCCGCTTCCACGGACTCTCCCTGACCCAGGGCCGCCAGATCGCCGCCTACATCCGTTCCCTGCCGCTCAACAACCCGGGCACGCCCTGGGATCCACCGTACCAGCCCGGTCCTGGTCAGGACGCCAAGCCGGTCGAGGACTTCGCCGCGGGCGCCGGACTCCAATGGGTCCTTCCGGACGACAGCCTCACCTTCGACTACCTGTTTCCGGACGGGACACCCCGGGTGAGCTTCACCAACACGCTGAACATCCGCGACCTCCCCATCGCGATGCCGATGCCGGACTGGAACAGCTGGCTGCCGCGGGTCCATCCGAAGGATTCCTATGGTCCCGACTTCCAGCAGGTCTACGACAACCTGGAGGTCGTGCGTGGCGAGCAGAACATGGCCCATATGACGCTGCGTTTCGGCGAGTGGCAGATCGCGCTCTGGAACTGGTCGGTGGGTCCCGCCGCCAACCTTCCCAGCGAATACCGCGACGGTTCGGCGACGGCCTGGCGCGCCTGGTGGTCGGTCGGCCGCTGGCGCACGGTGAAGTCGTGGGACGTTCTCAAGACGCGCGGACTCGAGGCCCGCGGGCAGGAGATGTACGGCTGGAACGTGCACCCCAAGTCCTGGCCCACGCACACGGTCTTCATCTCCGCGCCGCACTACACCATCCAGCCGATGCAGGGCCACTTCCTCCGCGATGGCAGCGAGGCCGTCTGGAGCGTCCTTTCGCACCAGTGGTACTGGCTGCAGATGATCCTGAACGACTCCAACCACCGTCACCAGGAGGGGTTCCCGGTGGACTGGCCCTATCTCCAGGCCTTCACCTCGAGCCAGTTGAACCATGGGCTTGGCGCGGCCGCGCAGATCATGGCGGCGGCCATCAAGACCGGCGAGTCGACCACCTACGATCCCCGGAGCCCGTACGAGGGCTTCACCGCCTTCTTCGGGCCGTCCACCGAGTTCCTGTGGAACCGCTCGCACCCGGACCAGCATTGGAACGGATATGATCCCGAGTTCCGCGACGCGGTGATCCGTGCCTGGCTGGCCGAGTACAGCCGGATGGTCCACGAACTCGGACGGGAACACTTCATCAACGTCACCGCCGAGGTGGTCGAAGGCGACACCGCCAACTTCGCGGGCCCGCCACGGGCCACACCTTGGATCCGGTCGCACACCGGCGTGCTTGTGTTCCTCAAGCAGCGGGGAGTCTCCCAGGACATCATCGAATCCATGAAGGAGATCGGCCGCTACCTTTGGCCGGCGGCCGACTGGGATCCGTACTGAACCCGGGACGGAAACCGACACATCCCATTTCCCGCCGCATTGCGCGGCGGTCTTCGGTTGGGGGCAACCAGGAGGGGCGGGGGAGCTGCGTCACAGCGGCTCCCCCGCGTTTCCTTTCGAGCCCCGGGGTGCGGGCGGAACCATTTGCGGTACCGGTCGGTTCCATTGTACTTTGGTCCGCATCAGGAGACCCAGCACATGACGAATTCGCGACGCCGCATCCTCCCGGGAGTCCCAGCCGCCGGGGCTCTGCTTCTGTCCCTGTTCCTGTCGGCGCAGGCCGGCTCTGCGGCCGACAAGCCCGTGGTTCCCCGCGGCCAGCCGATCAAGCCCGTGCGGACCAAGCCTCCCGCGGATTCCGTTCCCGCGACGAACGTGGTGCCCCGGGTCGAGTCCCCGGCTTCCGCGACCTCCGTGCCGGCCGTCGGATTCGACGTTCTTTCGACCTTCAAGTACGAGGTTCCCGAGGAAGGTGGAGCCGGCTCCAAGCCCGCGCCGAACGCCCCGGATCCCGACGCGCAGATCCCGGCGAACGTGAAGGCCTACAACGGGAAGAAGATCGCGCTCAAGGGGTTCATGCTCCCGCTCAAGGTTGAAGGCGGCCTGGTGACCGAGCTGCTCCTCATGCGGGACCAGTCCATGTGCTGCTTCGGAACCGTGCCCAAGATCAACGAGTGGGTGGCGGTCAAGATGACCGGCGGAGGGGTGAAGCCGGTCATGGACCAGGCCGTGACCCTGTCCGGAACGATCAAGATCGGCGCCATGCGCGAGAACGGATACCTGGTCGGGATCTACCAGATGGACGGCGACAAGATGGATGCGAACGGCGCCCTCTGAACGGTTTCGCGCAGTTCGCCGGGACAGGCTTTTCCCCGGCGCCGCTCCTTTTTGGAATGAGACCTTTCTTGGCGGTGGGAGGATCTTCTTCGCATTAACCGCTTGTCTTCCGGCGTTCCACCCGTATTTTAAAGGGCCTTTGCGGTCATGAAATCTGATATCCATCCGAAGAACTATCGCCTGATGATTTTCCGCGACTCGGCCTCGAGCCAGTCGTTCCTGACCCGCTCGTGTGCGAACACGAACCTCACGGCAACGTGGGAGGACGGTCAGGAGTATCCCCTGTACTTGATGGGCATCAGCGCGTTCACCCACCCCTTCTACACCGGCCAGCAGAAGTTCGTGGACACCGCCGGCCGTGTGGACAAATACCAGCAGCGTCTCGCCAAGACGCAGGCCGCCCAGGCCGCGATGGCGGAGGCCGCCTCGAAGAAGAAGAAGAAGTAGGCGCCACCTTGGAAACCGCCCGCCGGCCGTCCCGTACGGTCTGCGGGCGGTTTTTCTTTTCCGCCGACCGCCGCTGCCGCCCAACCCCGTTTCCATTTCTCCCAAGCCCTTGGACCTCCAGCCGTTCATCGAGAAGTTTCGCCGACGCTTCCAGGAGGTGGAAGCCCAGCTCGGTGCGCCCGATGCGTTCGCGAACCCCGCGCGCGGGCAGGAACTGACCCGTGAGCATTCCCGTCTCCGGCAGTTGGTCGCCGACGGCGACGCCTGGCTGAAGGCGACGCGGGAGCTCGCTGAGAACCAGGCGCTGATCGCCGCGGAGCCGCCCGGTTCCGAGATGGCCCTGATGGCCGCCGACGAAGGGCGCGATCTGGAGGCACGGGTGGCCTCGCTGGGCCTCGCCGTCCAGTTGGGCATCGTTCCGCCGGATCCCACCGATTCCCGCAACACCGTGCTCGAGATCCGTGCCGGTGCCGGCGGCGCCGAGAGCGCCCTCTTCGCCGCCGACCTCTTCCGCATGTACCAACGCTACGCCGAGGACCGCGGATGGAAGGTCGAGCTGATGGATTCCAGCCCGTCCGACCTCGGTGGACTGAAGGAGGTGATCTGCCTGGTCACCGGCGAGGACGTCTACAAGCGCCTCAAGCACGAGTCCGGTGTCCATCGGGTCCAACGGGTCCCGGCCACCGAGGCCCAGGGGCGCATCCATACCAGCACCGTCACCGTGGCCGTGCTGCCGGAGGCCCAGGAGGTCGACGTGGTGATCAAGCCCGAGGACCTCGAGATCAACGTCTGCCGCGCCGGCGGACACGGAGGGCAGGGGGTGAACACCACCGATTCCGCCGTGCGGGTCTTCCACAAGCCCTCGGGCATCGAGGTCCGCTGCCAGGACCAGAGGTCCCAGCAGAAGAACAAGGCGCAGGCCATGATGGTGCTCCGCTCCCGTCTGCTGGAGAGGAAGTTGGCCGAGGAGAACGCCAAGTATGCCCAGGCCCGGAAGGACCAGGTCGGCACGGGCGAACGTTCGGAGAAGATCCGCACCTACAATTTCCCGCAGAACCGGGTCACCGACCACCGGCTCGAACTCACCCTCTACAACCTCTCCGCCTTCATCGACGGCGACCTGGAACCGATGCTCCGTCCCCTGGTGGAGTCCGAGCTCAAGTCCCGGCTAGCCTCCCTGGAAGCCCAATCCCATGTCTGACATCCGCGCCCTGATCTTCGACTGCGACGGCACCATCGCCCACACCATGCCCCTCCATTGGCGGGCATGGAACGCCACCACGGTCCGCTACGGACTCGTGTTTCCGGAAGAGCGGTTCTACGCGCTGGGCGGCGTGCCGGCCCGGCAGATCCTCCGCCAGTTGTGCGTGGAGCAGGGGCGTCCCGAGCTGGATCCCTTGGCCATCGCCAAGGAGAAGGAAGGCGTCTACCTCGGCCTGCTCTCGGAGGTCACCCCCGTGGAGCCCGTGCTCGAGATCGCTCGCCAGAACCGGGGCAAGCTGCCCATGGGCATCGCCACCGGGGGCTCGCGACCTGGCATCCCGACCGTGCTCCGGCACCTGGGCATCCTCGACTGGTTCGGTGCCGTCGTGACCAGCGAGGACGTCGTGAACCAGAAACCGGCTCCCGACATCTTTCTCGAGGCCGCGAGGCAGCTCGGCGTCGAGCCGCGCCATTGTCGCGCGTTTGAAGACACCGACCTTGGCATGCAGTCGATCCTCTCCGCCGGAATGGAGGCCGTGGACGTGCGTCTCATGCCCGACTATCCCGGCCGTCGCTGAACGGCTCAGGCTCCCGCCGTGGACGGGGCCGTTCCCGGGGGTTCTTCGCTGACCGGTTGTCCCTCGACGACCACCACGATCCGGCGCAGACCCGATCCCTGCAGGCTGTAGCCCGGGGCGATCGTGCCGCGGATCGGGCTGCCGGGTGCGGGTTCCGAGCCGTCCGCCGCCTGATGGCGCTGCGGATCGAACGGTTCACCGGGGCGTGCCTCCAAGGCGACCAGTCCGATGCGTCGCACCGCGTCCAGGCAGGCGGCGCGGTAGGCGCCCAATTGCTGGATCAGTTGGGGTTGGCCGGAATTCACCGCGGCCTGGAACAGGGCATGGCAGTGGTCCAGCAGGTGCAGGATCA
>CAIYXO010000941.1 GCA_903930165.1 uncultured Verrucomicrobiota bacterium
ATCCCGGTACCCTGCTGCAGGTGTTCAACGGCTGCCGCGAAAGGGGCCTGCCGGTGCGAGTGGCTCACCCGGTCTCCCTGCTCGCCGAGGCGTATCGCGGCGGCTGAGCCCGACGGGCCTGGGGCCGCCGGAGATTTCCGGTTGCCGACCGGCCCGGCATGCACTTACTTCCCGAAGTTCCGCCCGACCGCCAGCCGCGCGAATCCGCCGGCGGTCCGCGGCGGGTATCCAATCCGAATCCAACCGAATCCATGAAGAAACTTGTCGCCCTCCTCGCCGCCTCCGTCCTGACCGTGACCGCCTTCGCCGGCGAGTATCCCGACGTCAGCATCGCCGAGGTGAAGGCCCTGATCGGCACCAAGAAGGCCACCATCATCGACGTCAACGGCACCGAGTCCTACAAGGAAGGCCATGTGCCGGGCGCGCTGGATTTCGACGCGGTCGAGTCCAAGCTCGCGTCCGTCCTGCCCGAGGACAAGAACGCGCTGGTGATCGCCTACTGCGGCAATCCCCGCTGCAAGGCCTACCAGGCCGCGGCCGACGCCGCCCACAAGCTCGGCTACAAGAACGTGAAGCACATGTCCGCCGGCATCGCCGGATGGAACAAGGCCGGTGAGAAGGTCGAGAAGGCCAAGTAATCCCGGCGGCCCTAGGCCCCCTTTCGTCAGTCCATCACCCGTCACCAACCCGTCCCCCATCCGGTGGGCGGGTTCTTCATTTTCCAGCACCCGCCACGGCCAACACGCCGGCCCCTTCCAGGACCTTCCGGATCTCGGACCTTTCCGACGCCGGCAGATGCCGCGAGGCCGGGTGCTCCCGCGAGGTGTCGAGGGCGGATGCCAGCTCGCGCAGGACCGTGGTGCGCAGGGGTTCCATCAGGCCGGTGAAGGCGGGGGTGCCGATCATGAAGCTGCACCGGAGCCGGAAGAGGCGCCTTTCCAGGTCCAGCTCGCGCAACGGACCCAACGCCGGAACCGCGCCGGCCACCTCGAACGGCTTCCGGTACGGCGAATCCTTCAGCCGCAGCCCCGAAGGCCAAGGCACCTCGTCGGCGAAGAGGAGGTAACGCACCAGGCCGGCGGCCTGGGCGGCCACCTCGGCGCGGTGGGTGGCGGTGAGACCCGCGACATCGGTGTAGAGATGGGTCCGCACGCGGTATTGGGCCTCCACGGCACGGTTCACGAAGCCGGCCTGGTGCTCGAAGACCAGGTGCGCCACCAGGTCACTGGTGTCGGTGGCGTAGCGACCGGGTTCGAAGCGGGTCCCCGGCGGCAGGGAACTCGGGACCACCACGCCGCCCTCCATGCCTCCCAGACGGTTGCCCCAGTGGTTGGTGAAGGAGTCCGCCCCGGTGACGTGCCATCCGCCGAACCGCTCCGCGAGCGGGATGTCATGGCCGGTGCGTCCGCCGCGGAAGGCGTCGAGGCTGCCGCCCCCGACCGCCGGCACCACGGAACGGACGGACCAGCCGGGGACGAATCCCGTGTCCTCGCCCGCATGGCAGTTCATGCAGCGGTTGGCCCGCTCGACCACCACCGGCCCGCCCGGACGCGGGATGTCGAAGATGTAGAACACCCCGCCGAGATCCGGGTCGAGGGCGAGGATCTCGATCCGGCCGCCGGGGACGTAGCCCACCGAGAGGTCGTCGGTGAAGTAGATCGCCCGCGGACTGGAGGGACCGATCCGGCTGAGCTGGAGACTGGTGGTGGAATAGACCCAGAGCTGGGAGGACGCCGGGATCCCGAGCGCGTCGAGCAGTCCGAGCAGGAAGGCGCGTTCCGAGGACCGGTCCAACGGCACCTCACCCGCCTCGAACCGGGTCTTCCAACGAGAGAAGCGGTCGGTCGGCGTCCGTTCGAAATAGCGGTGGGGAGGCTGATCCCAGTCCTGGTGGGTCACCGCCCCACCGGCCGGAGCGCCCAGGACCAGGGAGAGCAGGAGAGCGAGCGGGCGCGGAGACGACACGGACATTTCGCGACCACCGTAGCGTCGGACCGGTCCGCGACAAGGCGCCGGGTGGAGACCTCATCCTTTGCGACCAGGCACTGCAGGAAAGTTGAGAGTGCGGCCCGGGTGGGCGATGGTCCGGCGCTGTCGGCACCCTCCATGAGGAATCCGCTTTCCATCCTGTTCCTGCTGTCCTGCGTGCTGGTCACCCCGGGACAGGCCGCCGAAGGGTGGACGTCCGACTTCCCGGCCGCGCTGCGCCGCGCGAAATCCGAAGGCCGGACCGTGCTGCTCGACTTCACCGGATCGGACTGGTGCGCCGGGTGCAAGCGGTCCCGGACCAAGGTGCTGGAGAAGCCGGAGTTCCTCGCCTACGCGGCGAAGCACCTGGTCCTGGTGGAGGTGGATTTCCCGGAACGCAAGCCGCAGGACGAGGCGTTGAAGCGGCAGAACGCGGACCTCGAGAAGCGCTACAAGGTGAACGGCTATCCGGCGTTCGTGTTGGTCGACCCCGACGGCGAGGTGCTGGGACGCCACGACAGCCTGCTCGAGGACACGGCGGAGTTCCTGCATCAACTCGACGCCTGGCGGAAATCCCGCACCAAGCCGGGGGAACCCCCCAAACGCGTCGGCGACTTGGGCCGCTGAGGCTCCGGGACACGCATCCGATGTCCACGGCACGCGGAAGCATCGAACTGGTGTGGATCGATCTCCGGCCTGAAACACCGGACCTCGAAATCCTTTCTGCGGTGCTGTCCCCGGAAGAACGGGAACGGGTGGACCGCATGGCACATCCGGACCTGCGAAGACGCCGGATCCTCTGCCGGCACGCCCTGCGCATGGCTCTCGGCGCCCGTCTTGGGATTCGCGCCGAGCAGGTCCCGTTGCGCACCGGACCCCACGGAAAGCCGTACCTCGAACCCCGTATTCCCGACGGAAACACCGAGGGGCGATGGCACTTCAACCTGAGCCACACCGACCACCTCGCGCTCCTCGCCATCGGGGACAGGGAGCTTGGGGTGGATCTCGAGGAACTGGCGCGTTTGGGTTCCATGGAACCCGGGCCGGTTGCAGACCGCTTCTTCGCCCCGGAGGAACGGGCGGTGTTGCGGACAAGGACTCCCGGCGTTTCCCGCGACATCGAGTTCCTGCGCATCTGGACCCGCAAGGAGGCGCTGATCAAGGCCGTGGGACGCGGACTGCA
The DNA here is from genome assembly GCA_903930165.1 of uncultured Verrucomicrobiota bacterium. Classification (GTDB taxonomy): domain Bacteria; phylum Verrucomicrobiota; class Verrucomicrobiia; order Limisphaerales; family UBA9464; genus SXXZ01. Next base: position 3,152 of record CAIYXO010000941.1, read on the forward strand.
TTGTCCGCTGGATGCGTTTGCCGTCCCCACCGGGCCGCTGCCCACAGATGGTACGGAGGTCGATTGCCCGGAAGGAACCGCCCGGCGCTGGAGGCTCTTCGATGTTCCTCGGGAGAACCCGGGTGGCTTGGAGTGCGTGGCAGCGCTGGCCGTTGCCGTACCGTAACATTCCGGTTGGTTGATCCAGTTGGGTGAGGAACCTCACCCCCCCAGAAATGAAAAGGCCCGTGAGGAATGTCCCACGGGCCCTCCATCGTTCGATGGAAAAAACGCTTCGCTGATGTCGATCAGGCCTTCAGGAAGATGCGCTTGGACTTGCGCTCGCCGGTCGAGGTGAGCTTGTCGGCGTTGTCCTTCACGAAGTTGATCACAGAAGGATAGGAGACACCGGTCTGGTCGCTGATTTCCTTCTGGCTGAGTCCGTGGGGATGCTTGGAGAGCAGCTCGAGGATACGACGGGTGATTTCGCCGCCGTTCATGCGGGGAGCGCGTTCCTTCTTCGCGGCGGCCGGCTTGGAGGAAACGGAGTCGCTACCAATACCCAGCTCGGAGCAGATGTGCTGAATCTTGGCGTCGATCTCGTCGATCTTCTTCTGATAGGAGGCCTTCTCGACGATCAGGGTGCTGAGATCGTTGCTCTGGAGCAACTGGAGCCGACGGGTGAGTTCCTGCTTCTGCTGCTCGATGATCTTGGTTAAATCCATAGGCCCCCACAACAACACACACAGCAGAGATGTCAAAGCAGAATCTTTGAAAATAGCGATTTGGTGGCCTCAAAGTGTCTTCTCCCAACTGAGTTCCGGACC
>CAIYXO010000942.1 GCA_903930165.1 uncultured Verrucomicrobiota bacterium
CATGGCCTGGAAGAGGTCGCGCTCGGTGCAGACCTCGCGGTCCACGCGCAGGGGCAACGCGGCGTCCTCGGCCAACGCTGCGGCTCCCTTGGGCAGGCGCCAGCGTTTCCCCCGGTCGTCCGTGAAGACCACGCTGGCAGCGTCCACACGCAGCACGCCCGCGGGAACGGCGGTGTTCGCCTTGGTCCACGCGAGGGCGGCCGGATCCTTCCGGCGTACGAGCTTCAGGTCGGCGCCGAGTTCGTAGAACCCCTCGCCCACGGCCCGGCCGCCACGAACCGTGGTGGCCGCAAAGGCGAGGGTCCGCAGGTTGTCGCCGCGGGTGCGGACGACACCGCCGGAATAGTCCGATGCCTCCGCCGTCGCCACGCCCGCAAACAGGGAGTCCGCCTGGGTCGGACGGGAATCCTCAGCCGCGAACTGAAACTGGGCGGACACCGCGGCCGCGTCGCGGTCCGTGGTGAGCCGGATCCATTCGCCCGGATCGGATGGCCGGAAGGCAAGCCACTGTGCGCCCTGGGCCGGCACAGTCACGTTTCGCAGGGTCCTCCAGCGCCCGCGTCCATCGCCGGTTTCCAGCGTGAAGGTCACGGGCGCCGCCTCGCCGTGCGCCAGATGCAGGCCGCGTTCGGCGAAGCCGGCGAACAGGAAGGCGTCGCTCGGAACACCCGCCTTCACGGGCTCCTTCAACCACACCGCGCCCCGCCCCAACGGCGGACCGTTGCGGTCGAGTTGCGCGGGGTCGATGAACTGGAGGTTCGACTGCGACTGGCCGGGGCCGGCTATGGCGCCCTTGGCGGCACGCTTGTTCAGGAACTCGTTCTTCGCCGTGTCATCGCAGCCGAGGACGATCCGGTCGCGCCAACGGGCGAAGTCGCCGACCACCTTGAGGTAGCTGGAGCGCGGCCGGATGCCCGCCGTGTTCGCGGCGGAGAAGGTCCTCGGGAAACGCCAGAACAGGCCGTGCATCGTCATCAGCAGGTCCTTCTCCCCGATGTCGCGGATGCGCGGCCACTCCGTGTTCCAACCGTGCGCACCGTCGTAGGAGTGGCTCGACTTCGGCAGGCGAAACGCCTGCCAGCGTCCGCCGTCGCGGAGCATCAGGAGCAGCGAACGATGGTCCCAACCGATGCTCCAGATGGGATCCGTGGCCGCATGGGCATTGCCCGCGATGCCGCCGGGCCCGGAGACGTCGGTGAACTGGTTGCGCCGGACCACGGTCCAGTTCGTCCCGTTCCATTCCGCGAGGCAGCCCGACTCGATGTCCGGCCGGGTTTGGGCGTCCTTGGAGAGTTCACCGTTGTTCGCGTAGACCAGTCGGCCCTGGCCGGAGAACAGGCCCTTGCCATGGTAGCCCGGCAGCAACGCCCCGGCATGCCCGCCGGCATCGCCATTGGCGTCCGGGTAGAGCCGGGCGACGGCGAGCGAACGCACGTCCACCTCGTAGAACCCCTCCTCCATGGTGGCGTAGTAGACCTTGTTCGCCGGATCGGTCAGGTGCCGCGCCGTGCCGGTGAGACGGCCCGGCATCCTCTTGGGTGTGAGCACGCGGACGTGGCGGTTCGTGTCGATCAGATAAGGCC
>CAIYXO010000943.1 GCA_903930165.1 uncultured Verrucomicrobiota bacterium
GCCCGCTGGATCGCGCTCGGAGCCTTCTTCAAGTTCGCCTTGGCGGACAACCTCGCGGAGCAGTTCCACGGCGCCCCTTCGCCGAACCCCTGGCTGCTTTGGCTGGCCAACGTCCTGTTCGGCCTGCGGATCTACTACGACTTCGCCGGATACAGCCTGGTGGCGCTGGGCATCGCCCGCTGCCTCGGGATCCGGCTCACGATGAACTTCCAGAGCCCCTACTGCGCCACCAGTCCCGGGGAGTTCTGGCGCCGATGGCACATCACGCTGAGCCAATGGTTCCGGGACTACCTCTACGTGCCGCTCGGCGGCGGGCGCGTCGCCTGGTGGGCATTCAACATCGGACTCGTCTTCGTGGTTTCGGGCGTGTGGCACGGTGCGGGATGGAACTTCCTGCTTTGGGGCGCCATCCACGCGGCATTGCTGGTCGGGTCCCGTCTCACGGCGCAGTGGAAGGTCCCGCCGGCCGTGGGCTGGGCGGGCACGATGCTCGGTGTCGCCTTCAGCTGGCTGTTCTTCCTCGAGTCCCACACCCCGTCGTTGAAGGCGAAGCTGCTGACGCTGATCCAGGTCCGCGGCTACTCGGCGGCGAACCTGAAGGGGATGCTCGCCGTCTATGGCGGCGGTGATCTCGTCGCCCTGGCCGGCGTGCTGGCTCTCGCGGCCGCCACCCTCGCCGCCGAGGCCTGGTCCGTGCGGCGGCTCGACCGGCCCTATGCCGTCCTGACAACCCCGCGCGCTCTGACCTTGCTGGTCGTGCTCACCCTCCTGCTCGCACCCGGGAAGAACAATGGCTTCATCTACTTCGCCTTCTGAGCCGGCGTCCGGGACGCCCCGGCTCGCCCTGCGTCTGCTCGCCACGGCCGTGGCGACGTGGGCCGCCTGCGCGTTCTACACGGTGCGCCTGAATCCCGAGGTGCGCTTCTTCCATGCGGTCCACCGGGCCAAGCTGGACTGGGAACCGCAGGTCGGCCCGACGAACCGCGTCCTCTTCGTCGCCGGCTCCAGCTGCATGACCTCGCTCGACCCGGTGCACCTGGAGAAGGAGCACGGGATCCATGCGTTGAACCTCGGTCTCGGTGCGGGGATGGGCCCCCGCTTCCTGGCCCGTTACGCCCTGGACCGCGCCCGGCCGGGCGACCGGATGCTCCTGTCGTTCGAGCAGGGCCTGCTCGCCGGCCCGGTGGGTTGGGATTCGTTGGGGGTGCAGTTCGCCGCGGCAATCGGGCGACCGGACCTCCTCGGCGGTCCCGACGGATATGGCATCACCTCGACCCTCCTGTCGCTGCGCCCGGGCGGGTACCATGTTTTCACGTTGCTCGGGAAGCTGACGCTGAGGCAGCCGCTCTACCGGTATGGCGCCGCAGAAGTGCGTCCCGGCGGATGGCATGCCGTGGCCGCGCGGAGACCGGTGGAATCCCCGGGCATCCTGCCGGACGCGTTGTCGCCGCAGGCCCGGGAATGGCTGCGGGAACTGAAGGCCGAATGCGACCGCAAAGGCATCCAGGTCGCGTACACCCCGCCGTGGCTGTACGGCTCGGGCCATGACGCCTCGTCGATGCGGGAGGCGAACCTGAGGTTCCTGGCCGACGTGGGAACGGTGCTGCCGGTGTTGCGCGACGAGGAGCTGGGGGTGCACACGGAACCGGTGGACTACGCGGACACCGTGGCGCATCCGACCCCGGAGGGTGCCGCGGTGAACACGGACCGGCTCGCCCGTATGGTGGAGGGCTGGCTGGGCCGGCGCTAGCCTCCGCGCGCAGCGCCTTGGAGTGCGCCAGTCCCCTGGCGCCCTTCGGCCCGTGGATGCCTGCCGCGGATGTCCCCGCATCGGTCGTAGAGCGCGCATCGAGTCGATCCGGGGTGCCTGAAATTCCTTCCCACTCCGCCACCGGTTCGCACACTCCGCGCCGCACATGAGTTCCAAGACCTACCGGATCGCCGCGCTCGCGGGCGATGGAATCGGCCCCGAGGTGATGCGCGAGGCGTTGAACGTCCTCCGCGCGGTCGGCGCGAAGTTCTCCCTCGGCTTCGAGATCACCGAGGCCCCCGTCGGCTGGGCCGGCATCGACGCCGCCGGCAAGGCGCTGCCCGACGCCACCCTCGAGCTGTGCCGCCGTTCCGACTCGATCCTCTTCGGCTCGGTCGGGCTTCCCGACCGCGACCCGACCATCCCCAAGGACCAGCGCCCCGAGCGCGCCGCCCTGCTGCGTATCCGCAAGGAGTTCGGCCTCTTCGCCAACCTGCGACCGGTGCAGCTGCCGAAGGCCCTCGCCCACGCCTGCCCGCTCCGTCCGGAGCGCCAGGGCGACGGCATCGACATCCTCGTCGTCCGCGAACTCACCGGCGGCATGTACTTCGGCCAGCCGAAGAAGACCGAGGACCTCGGCAACGGCCAGCAGCGCGCGATCGACACCATGGTGTACACCACCGGCGAGATCGAACGGATCGCCCATGTCGGCTTCAAGGCGGCCCGCCTGCGCCGGAAGAAGCTCACCAGCATCGACAAGGCGAACGTGCTCGAGAACGGCGTCCTCTGGCGCGAGGTCGTGACCCGCGTCTCGAAGGAGTACCCGGACGTCGCCCTGGAACACATGTTCGTCGACAACGGCGCCATGCAGCTGATGTTGCGTCCCACCCAGTTCGACGTGGTGCTCTGCGAGAACATGTTCGGCGACATCCTGAGCGACGAGGCGGCCGCCCTGGCCGGTTCGCTGGGGATGCTTCCGAGCGCCAGCCTCGGTGCGACCAGCGCGGAGCAGACATTCGGCTTCTACGAACCCGCCGGAGGCACCGCCCCGGACATCGCCGGCAAGGACCTCGCCAACCCGATCGCGCAGATCCTCTCCGTGGCGCTGATGCTCCGCTACAGCTTCGGCCTGAACGCCGCCGCGGACGCCGTGGACGCCGCGGTCGGGAAGGCCATCGCCCAGGGCCTGCGCACAGGCGACATCTACTCGGCCACCGACACCGCGGCCCGTCGCGTCGGCACCCGTGAGATGGGCGCCGCCATCGTCGCCGCGATCTGATCGAGCCGATGAGGATCGCCGTCGTCGGATGCGGGGCCTTGGGGAGCTACTACGGCGCGCGTCTCGCCAAGGCGCGACGCGACGTCACGTTCCTGCTGCGCTCGGACTTCGAGACGGTGCGTGAGCACGGCGTGCGCGTGCAGAGCGCAGACGGCGACTTCCACGTCCATCCGCGTTGCGCCCGGACGCCCGGGGAAATCGGACCGGTGGACCTGGTCCTCATCGGACTCAAGACGACGGCGAACGGCACGTTCACGGAACTGCTGCCGCCGTTGGTCGGACCGTCCACGGCTCTGCTGACCCTGCAGAACGGGCTCGGCAACGAGGAGGCGCTGGCCGCCCTGTTCCCGGTGGGACAGGTGATGGGCGGGCTGTGCTTCGTCAGCATCAACCGCCTCGAGCCCGGCGTGATCCGTCACATCGACAACGGCCGGATCGTCCTCGGCGAGTTCCGCCGCTGGCCGGTGACGCGGACCCACGCCATCGCCGCGATGTTCCGGGAGGCCGGCATCCCGTGCGACGTCTCCGCGGACATCATCGGGACCCATTGGCAGAAGCTGGTCTGGAACATCCCCTTCAACGGCCTCGGCGTCGCCGGCACCGTGGGTATCGGAGCCGTCCGGTCGGGGACCGTGGACCCGGGGCGCCCGCCCGATCCCGTGCTCTCCGCCGCGGCCATGCTGCGCGATCCTGAATGGCGGGCGCTGCTGCGGGAACTCATGGCCGAGACCATCGCGGTCGCCAATGCCCTCGGACACAAGATCGATCCCGGCTACGCGGACAGCGAGCTGGAGCGCACGCAGGCCATGGGCGCCTACAAGGCCTCGACGCTGATCGACTTCGAACGCGGACGCCCAATGGAGCTCGATTCCATCTTCTTCTTCCCGCAGTCCGAGGCGCGCCGCGCGCAGGTTCCGACCCCGCGGTTGGACTCCATGTGCTCCGTGCTGCGGACTCTCGGGTCTCGTCCGCCGTCCGCGCGCTGAACCCCAGGGAGCCGGAGCCACGGGCCGACGGCCACCTCGGCTGGAACGATTCGATGGGGGCAAAGGCCGACCTCACGCAAACACGCCAAGACGCCAAAAGGGACGACGCATCCGGGATCGGGGATGCGACCACCGGTTGTTTTGCGGCGCCGCCTCTTCGGACCTGAGCACCCGCGTCTGATGCTTGCGATGCTCGCGGGTGCGCCGGTGCTCATCTACGGGCTCATTCGCTTGGTCTGCGCGATCAGCAAGGTGAGCGAGA
>CAIYXO010000944.1 GCA_903930165.1 uncultured Verrucomicrobiota bacterium
CCAGGCGAACCTCTTCAGCACGTCCACGGGCATCTACGCGAACCCGGGCGCGGACGGGAGGGCCTGGGAACGTCCGGCGTCCCTGGAACTGATCCGCCCCGACGGACGGAACGGATTCCAGGAGAACTGCGGCGTGAGAATCCGCGGCGGGTTCTCGAGGAGCACGGACAACCCGAAGCACGCCTTCCGATTCTATTTCCGCGAGCAGTACGGGAAGTCGCGGCTCACCTATCCGCTCTTCGGCGAGGCGGGTCCGCGGGAGATGGAGCAGTTCGACCTGCGCACCTTCCAGAACTACTCCTGGAGCTTCGGCGGGGACCCGGTGGGAGTCTTCTTCCGGGACCTCTTCTCGAGGGACACCCAGGTCGCCATGGGGCGCAACGGGGAGCGTGGCGACTACTTCCACCTGTACGTGAACGGAATGTATTTCGGGGTCTTCAACAGCTGCGAGAGGCCCGAGGCCAGTTTCGGTGAGAACTACTACGGTGGATCCAAGGACGACTACGACGTGGTCAAGGTCGAGCCGGACTCCGGCTACGTGGTGGAGGCGACCGACGGCAACCTGGCCGCATGGACCCGGCTCTACAACGCGTCCCGGGCGGGACTGACCAACAACGCGGACTACTTCCGGATCCAGGGCCGAGACGCCACGGGTGCGGAGGATCCGGGGGCCGAGGTGCTGGTGAACGTCCCGGACCTGATCGACTACATGCTGGTGGCCTTCTACACCGGCAACTTCGACGCGCCGGTGTCGCGGTTCCTGGGCGAGAACTCGCCCAACAACTTCTTCGCGCTGCGGAGCCGCTCCAACCGCATGGGCTTCCACTTCGTGTCCCACGACGCGGAACACACGCTGAAGGCCGACGAGCCCTCGATCGACCGGACCGGTCCCTTCGCCGCAGGCAGCACCAGCGTGACAAAGAGCAATCCCTACCACTTCTTCCGCCAGATGACGGCCAACGCGGAGTTCCGGCTGACCTTCGCGGACCATGTGCAACGGCACTTCTTCAACGGGGGCGTCCTGACCACGGAGTCGGTCCTCGCGCGCATCGCGAAGCGGACCAACGAGCTTTTCCTGCCGGTCGTGGCGGAGTCGGCGAGATGGGGCGATTCCAAGCGGCCGACATCGCCGCTGACCCGCGACGCCCACTGGATCCCGGCGGTGCGTGCGGTGCAGCAGCAGTTCGTCGGCCCGAGGACGGCGACGGTCCTGCAGCAGTTCCGGAACAAGGGATGGCTTCCGACGCTGGTGGCGCCCTCCTTCAGCCAGCATGGCGGCCGGGTCGCGCCGGGGCAGGGGATCGTGCTCAGCGCCCCGGCCGGGAGCGTGATCTACACCGTGGACGGCTCGGATCCGCGCCTCGTCGGCGGCGCGTCCGCTCCTGCGGCCCGGACGTTCCGGGCCGGCGACGCGCTCCGGTTCACCGATCCCACCACCGTGAAGGCGCGGGCGCTCAGCGGCACCAACTGGAGCGCGCTCACCGAGGCGCGCTTCGTTCCGATATACACCTACGACGGATCCAGCCTGATGGTCTCCGAGATCCAGTACCGTCCGGTCGGCGGACCCGGCGTCTCGAGCGAGGACTTCGAGTTCGTCGAGCTCAAGAACGTGGGCGGCACGGAGCTCAATCTCTCCGGCCTGCGGTTCTCCGAGGGGATCACCCACGTCTTTCCCGACGGGAGCCGCTTGGCTCCGGGACGCTTCGTGGTGCTGGTCGGCAATCCCGTGACCTTCACCAACCGGCACCCCGGCGTTCCGTTCGACGGCGTGTTCACGGGTCGCCTTTCCGACGGGGGAGAGCGCCTGACGCTGGAACACGCGGCGGGGGGAGTGGTCACCTCCGTCCGCTACGACAACTCGGCGCCTTGGCCGACCACGCCAGACGGTCTCGGCTTCTCGCTGGTGCCGGTGAATCCCGACGCCAACCCGGATCCGGATTCGGCCTCCGGCTGGCGGGCCAGCTCCGCCATCGGCGGGTCTCCGGGGCGGGACGATCCCGCCTTCCAGGCCGTGCCGGTGGTGGTCAACGAAGTCCTCACCCACACCGACCCCCCACAGCTCGATTTCATCGAGCTCCACAACCCCACGTCGAACACCGCCGACGTCTCCGGCTGGTATCTTTCCGACGACCGGACGCGGCCGCGGAAGTTCCGACTCCCTTCGGGGACACGGATTCCGGCAGGTGGATTCCTCGTGTTCGACGAACTGGCGTTCGGCGCGGCGGCGAACGGAACCAACGCCTTCCGGCTCGGATCGCATGGCGAGGAGGTTCATCTCTACTCCGCGGATTCGGCCGGAGTCCTGACGGGATACTCGGACGGCGCCGCGTTCGGCGCCGCAGCGAACGGGGTCTCCTTCGGACGCCATACGAACTCCGTCGGTGACGTTTCGTGGCCGGCCCAGGTGGCGGTCACCGGCGGCGGAGCCAATGCGGGGCCACGGATGCCGATGGTGGTCATCAACGAGATCCTCCATTCGCCGGTCGCCGGGGAAGCGGAGTTCGTCGAGTTGAGGAACACCACGGACCGCGACATCGCGCTCCACGATCCGTTGTTTCCCACCAACTCCTGGCGCTTGGCGGGCGTCGACTTCGACTTCCCAGCCGGTGCCGTGATCCCGGCGAACGGGCTCGCACTCGTGACTTCATCGACCCCGGAGGCGGCCCGCGTCCGGCTGGGGCTGCCGGCCACGTTCCCGGTGTTCGGTCCGTTCGACGGATCCCTTTCCGACGAGGGAGAGAGGGTTGAGCTGTCGCGTCCCGACTCCCCTGACTTGGTGACCAACGAACTCGGGGCGGTCTCGGTGGTGGTGCCGATGATCGTCGTCGACTCCGTCCGTTACGACCGGGCGGCGCCGTGGCCGGTCCAGGCCGCCGTGGGTGGCACCTCGCTCGAGCGTCGGCCGGCGGCGGTCCATTCGGACGATCCGGCCGCCTGGTTCGCGGTCCCGGGCGAATCCACCCCGGGAGCCGAGTCCGGCGGCAACCGCCCGCCGCGCGTCGATGCGGGGGCGGACCTAGCGGCGACCGCGGCCTCCTTCCCGGCGACCCTCCGGCTCAGCGGTACCGTGGTCGACGACGGGCGACCCGG
>CAIYXO010000945.1 GCA_903930165.1 uncultured Verrucomicrobiota bacterium
CCGCTGGGTTGGATTCCAAGGCGTTTGGACTGGGAGGATTTCCGCCGGCTGAAGCCGGGACTCCGTACCCTGAGGTCTTTCTCCCGACCCGGAGGGCAGTCGTTTGCCATGTCGCTGTAAGCGGTTCGGCGGACAGGTCCTTGGGCAACGAAGGTCTTTCGTTGAGGGATTGTGTGAGACTCCTCACGTCGTCTCCTACGGGTGCGGGTTGGGGGGAAGGGGCTTGGAGCTGTGGAATCCGTGTCTCCCAAAAGGCGCGAGAGGAATTGCGCGCATCAGGAAGTCCAACGCCGGCTCGTCACCCATGCGCGACTTCGTTGTAGATCGCGAGGTACTCCGCGGTCTGGCGTTCCCAGGAGAAGTCGGCGGTCATGCCGTTGCGGCGCAGGTGCGCGACCCAGGCCGGTTCGGCCCACACGGCCAATGCCTTCCGGATCGCCTGTTCCAGCGCCGGGGCTTCGTAGGCGTGGAACTTGATCCCGGTCGCATGGTCCGCGTCCTCGCGGGGATCGAGCACCGAGTCCTGGAGTCCGCCGGTGGCGCGGACCACGGGGATGGCCCCGTAACGCAGGGAATAGAGCTGGTTCAGGCCGCAGGGTTCGAAGCGGGACGGCATCAGGTAGAAGTCCGCGCCGGCTTCGAGTCGGTGGGCCAAGGCGGGGTCGAATCCGATGCGGGCCGCGACCTGCCTCGGGAACCGCTCGACGAGTCCGCGGTAGCCGGCCTCCAGCACGCGGTCGCCGCTGCCCAGCAGGGCGAACTGGAGCTGCGCGCCGTCGCGGAGGAGCCTTTCCAGGGCGGTCAGGATGAGTTCGGAGCCCTTCTGTTCGGTGAGCCGGGTGATGTTGGTGAACAACGGGAGGTCGTCCCGCACCGGGAGGCCCATCTCCTTTTGGAGGTCGGCCTTGCAGCGGGCCTTGCCGGTGAGGTCGTCCGCTGAGAAGGCCGCCGGAAGGAATGGATTCGCCGTGGTGTTCCACTCGGCGTAGTCCACGCCGTTCAGGATGCCGGTGAGGTCGTTGTAGCGCTTGCGCAGCAGGCCCTCGAGTCCGCAGCCGTACTCGGGCGTCAGGATCTCCCGCGCGTAGGTCGGACTGACGGTGGTGATGGCGTTGGACTGGGTGAGGGCGGCCTTGAGGAAGTTGAGGTGGCCGTGGTGGCGGGCGCTCTCCAGGTGGAACCAATCCGGGGACAGGCCGGTGAGGGCCCAGTCCGTCTCGGGAAACCAGCCCTGGTAGGCCAGGTTGTGGATGGTGAACAGGCTGCGCGGGGCGTTCGGCCATTGCCCGGTCACGCGGGCGTGCTGCAGGTACAATGGCAGCAGACCCGTCTGCCAGTCGTGTCCGTGGACGATCCGGGGCGGATCGGGCAGGTGCCTCGCGAGCAGCAGCGCGGCCCGGGTGAAGAACAGGAACCGGGCGGCGTTGTCCGCGTAGTCCTTGCCGCCCTCGTTGTAGAGACCGGCCCGGCCGAAGAAGGCGTCCTGCCGGACGAACCAGAGATTCAACCGCGGCGACACCTCCAACCGGAGGAATTCGCCGTCCACCACCTCGCCGGCCATGGGGATGCCGAACTTCCATCCCGTGGGACGGATCGCGGGAAACTTCTCCGCGACGCCCCGGTACAAGGGCGTGACGACGGTGACGTGCGTCCCGGCGCCGGCGAGCGCCCCGCCCAGGGCGGCGACCATGTCGGCCAGACCTCCGGTCTTGGAGAACGGGTGCAGCTCACTGGTGGCGAGCAGGACATGCATCCGGTGAGGGTCGGCCGACCGGCCGACCCGGAACAAGACCGAACTCCCCGGAAACGACCTGTGTGGTGGTCGAGGATGCGAGTGCACCGATTGCGACCTGTTGCCTCGCGCGAGCGTCCCGGAGTGCGCGAGTCCGCTCGCGCTTTTCGGGTGGGACACGGATTTTCACGGAAACCCACGGATTTCCACGGATTTCCACGGAAGGCGCCCGCCCGCGCACCCGCGAAGGGAAAAGGGAACCGTCGCGAAGCGGTGCGGTGGAACATCCAATTGGGCTGACACCGACACCTCCCAATCCCGGGTTTGTCCATCGCGGGGCGGCTTGCTAGGGTTGCCCTTCCTCTTCACCGTCGATTCCGCCGTTTGAAAGCCCTCATCGAAACCGCCGACCGCAAGACGGAACGCGCCTTCCTCGTCGGAGTGGAACTCAAGTCCCGGTCGGCCTGGGATGTCTCGGATTCCCTGGACGAGTTGTCCGAGTTGGCCACCACCGCCGGCGCCGAGGTCGTGGGCCGCGGCATGCAGAAGCTGGAGTCGCCCCACCCGGGCACCTACATCGGGGCCGGCAAGGCGGAGGAACTCGCCCGGGAAGCCAAGGAGCTCGGCGCCGACACCCTCCTTTTCGACGACGAGCTGTCCGGCGCACAGGGCCGCAACCTCGAGGAGATCTTCGGATGCAAGGTCATCGACCGTACGGCCCTGATCCTCGACATCTTCGCCCAGCGCGCGCGGACCCGCGAGGGCAAGCTCCAGGTGGAGCTGGCGCAGCTGCAGTACCTCATGCCGCGGCTGACGCGATATTGGACCCACCTTTCGCGCCAGCGCGGTTCGACCGGCTCCATCGGCGGCGAGGGCGAGTCCCAGCTCGAGGCGGATCGCCGGAAGACGCAGGAGCGCATCGACAAGATCCGCGAGGAACTGGTCGTCGTCCGAAAGCAGCGCACGACCCAACGCGCCGGACGTCAGCGTCACCAATGGCCCCTGGCCTCGATCGTCGGCTACACGAACGCGGGCAAGTCCACCCTGTTGAACGCGGTCACCGGCGCCGAGGTGCTGGCGGCGGACATGCTGTTCGCGACGTTGGATCCGACCACGCGCCGGCTGCGCCTGCCGTCGAATCAGAACGTCCTGCTGAGCGACACCGTGGGCTTCATCCGGAAGCTTCCCCACGGCCTGGTGGAGGCGTTCAAGGCCACGTTGGAGGAGGTGGTCGAGGCGGACCTGCTGATCCATGTCGTCGACGCCAGCCATCCGCACTGCGCCCAGCAGATCGAGGCGGTGAACGGCGTGCTTTCCGAGATCGGCGCCCAGGAGAAGCCGACGCTCATGGTCTTCAACAAGATCGACAAGCCGGGCACCGAGGAACTGGCCTCGCTGATGTGCCAGCAGTTCCCGAAGGCGGTGGCGGTCTCGTCGCGGAAGAAGCTGGGCTTCGAGGCGCTGTTCGCGGAGTTGGGCGCCATGCTGAAGCCGATCCGCGACTTCGTGGAGGTCCGCATCCCGCACGAGTCCCAGAAGTCGATCAGCCGTCTCCACGCCCTGGGGCAGATCGTCGAACAGGACTACTCGGGTCCCGAGGCCCGGTTTCGCGTGCGGCTTCCGCCTTACGCCCGGCACGAGTTCGAGAAGTACATCGTGGCGGAGGTTTGACCGGGGGAGAGTGTGGAGTCTCGTGACCTCGTCTCCTACGCCATGCACGAGTAGGAGACGACGTGAGGAGTCTCTGACCTTCCCCATTCGTCGGGAACAACCGGGCTGGGCCGGGGAGAGTGTGGAGTCTCGTGACCTCGTCTCCTACGGGCGTGCCGGTGGTGGGATCACCAGGTCCGGAAGCCCAACACGGTGATTTCGCGGGGCCGGTGGATCAGGATCCGGTTGCCGATGGCCTCGATGCGTTGGGGACTTCCCTTGCGGTGCCAGGTCCATTCGGTGGAGCCCTTGGCGGGATCCAGCCGGCTCAGGTGCAGCATCGAGCGGGCGGTGCCCTGGTTCATGGCCGCGGAAAGCTCGTCGAGCGCGCTCGTCCCGGCCCGCCAACCGTAGAGGTAGGTACCGCTCACGCTCGCATGATCGGCCACCCACTCGGCCTGCCATCGGACGGCTCCTGTCGCGGGATCCACCGACAACAACAACGGCCGGACGTTCTTGCCGTCCCGGACGTCGTCGAGGTTCGCATCCTCGGGGCCGGCCGAGGTGGTGGCCACGTAGAGGGCGCCCGGCGCGGCGACGACCTCGCTGGCGCCGACCGTGGGCAATCGCCAGGCGGCTTCCCCGGTCCGGGGGCTGAGCGCGTGGACGGTCGTCCGGTCGAGCACGTAGAGGCGTCCGCCGGTCTCGAACGCGGGTGGGGCACCGGAACCCGCGCCGTACGCGTCGAGGTGCCGTTGGGCGATGGAGCTTCCGAGGGCCGCCTGCCAGAGACGGTTCCCGCTGCGGTCGAAGGCGGTCACCTGTTTGCCGGCGAAGAGCAGGTCGACCGAAGCCAAGGGCACATACAAGGGACGCCCCGACACGGTCCCCTTCCAGGCCGCGCCGCCGAACGGGCGGGTCAGGGTGACCTCGTACCGGCTGAGATCCTCGACGATGCCGCCGGTGTTCTGGCGCAGGAATTCGCCGGCGACCTCGCCGCTGTCGGAGGCCCGCAGGTTCTCCTTCTCCAAGGCCGTCCGACCGGAATCGGCCTCGCCGGCCTTCCCGGTCGGCACAAGTACCTGCTCCAGGAGACGCGCCTGCAGGACGGTGTTGCCGACCGTCGCGATCACGAGGGGATCCGCCTTGGGGGAATCGTCGCCTTCGATCAACGGGCGGACGGGAATCCGCGGCGGCGTGAAGCGGTAGGTCTCCGCGTTGGCGGAGGCGAAGTCCACGCGGGTCAGGAACTGCGGTCCCAGCGGGAACGGACGGGTCACCAGCAGCCAGCCGTTCGGGTCGACGGATTCCTCGAGGACGACGTCCGGAAGCGGGATCGAGGCGCCGCGTTTGCCCGAGGCGAGGTCGAACTGGAGCACGTTGGTCCCAAGCCGGATCCAGGCGGATTTGCCGGCGGTGTGCAGCGGGATCGCCTCGCCCTCGTAGTCGGTGTAGTCGGGGTTCTCGACCTCGTCGCTGTCCGGCACGCGGCGTCGTTCGTCGCGCTTCCTCCTTTCGGGCGCCTCGATCGCCACGCCCCAGACCTCGGTGTCCGCGGAGAGGCTCTTCACGGCGAGGCGCGTGGGCGTGAGCACGAGCAGGCGGTCGGCGGCGAGGAACCGGGCGGCGAGGAACGGAGCGGAGGACGGGGCCTCCATCTGGACCACGACCCGCGGCTTGGAACCCACCGTCGCGAACCACACCCAGTATCCCAACGCCGCCGTGACCGCGATGCCGGCGAGACGGAACCCGTGACGCGCGAGGAAGCCCGGGGGCTTCGGCTCGTCGCGTTCCCTCGGTGCGGTGGGACGGCCCGACGCACGGGTTTCCGCAGGACGAACTGAGGCCGGCTCAGCGGCTTCGACGTTGGCGGGCGCAGACACCTTCGGGGTGGAGGCGGCTTCCGAGGCCTCGGGATGGCGTACGATGCGCATCGACGGCTTCGGAGACGGTCCTGCGGAGACGGGGGGCGTCTGGGCCGCGATCTCGCCGTTGGCGATCGCGGTGAGGTCGGCGCCGCATTCCGGACAGGCCAAGGCCATGGGCATCCGGCCATTCTCGGGTTCCACGTCGAAGCCGATGCGGGTTCCACAGGGACAATTGAACTTGAGGGTCATGGGGAGCTCGGGGCTTGGAGGCAGGGAGCGGGGAGCGGGGAGCGGGGAGCAGGGAGCGAAAAAGGGAATTGGGAGAAATCCGCAGCTTGGCAGCCGCGGCTACGGCCTGAAATCGGGAATCGCGAATCACGAATCACGAATCCCATGCGGCTTTGCGTCTTGGCGTGAGGTCGTTTCCTTGGGATGTGGCGTCGTTTGCCGGCGTTTCAAGGAGCGGGATTCAGCACGGCGACACCGGTTGGGACCTTGATCTCGAAGGCGGCCTTCGGAGGCGAGAAGTCGGCGCGTCCGTCCACGAAGGTGACGACGCCGCCGAAGGAGCCGTGGTTGCTGCCGGGGCCCTGGTCGGTGGCCGCGAAAAGGACTGCGCCGACGGCCTTGGGGCGGTTGTCGACCTGGGCGTCCGAGAGCAGCCACTGCGTGGGATCGGCGGCGGACGTCAGGCCTGCGGCGTAGGCGTAGTGGTTGCGGAACTTCCGGGAGGTGGCGGACCCGCCGGTGAACGGATCGCGCGTGCGGCCGGGGCAACGGAAGACGTCCACGCGTGAGGAGTAGCGGGGCACGAGCGCCTGGAAGACGGCGTCGGAATCGGCGGCGCCCTTGGCGACGGGAAAGGGGCCGCCGAGGTCGTTGGCGGCGACGGTCAGGGCGAGGTGGACGAGACGCTGGTTCTCGCGGCACTGCTGCTGACGTTCCTTCTGGCGGTCCTTGCCGCCGATGCCGAACGAGAGGGCGAAGAGGATGAGCAGGATCGCCAGCGTGCACAGCAACTCGATCAACGTGAATCCGCGGCACCGCTGGCCGCGGCAGGTTGAACGCGAGGGCATTGCGTGAATGGACCCCGACACGGCCGCCGCCGTCAACGGCGTCCGGGCCGAGACGGGAACGGAGGGTGACTCACGCGAAGACGCAAAAGCGCGGTGGAATGGCATCGGGCGTCCGTTTTGAATAGACTAGTCTCAGACTAGATCTAGATTGGGTACATGAATGCCCAGTCCATTTCGGTGCCTCTCGCCGAGGCCAAGAGCAAGCTTTCGGAGCTGGTGGATCGGGTCAGTCGGGGTGAGGAGTTCATCATCACGCGGCATGACACGGAGATCGCGCGGCTTGTGCCGGTGAAGCGGCCGGTCCTTTCCGAGGTCGGCGAAGCCATCGTCCAGATGCGCGCCGGCCGGACTGTGCGGAGGGCTACCGCGGCCGAACTCCGCGACTGGAAAGCGGAGGGCCGCCGGTGAACGCGCCGTTCGTCCTCGACTGCTCGGTGACCATGGCCTGGTTCTTCTCGGACGAGGCGACGCCTGCCGTCGACGCGCTCCTCGACCGCCTGAGCGGAGGGGCCCGGGCCCTGGTTCCGCGTCATTGGTTTCTCGAGGTGGGCAACACGCTCCTCATGGGGGAGCGACGGAAGCGCTGCTCCGAGGCGGAGTCGGCGAACTTCCTCGGGATCCTGCGGGCATTGGCCATCGACGTGGACCCGGAGGCCGAATCCCAAGCCGCGTCGGCAGCCTATGGGCTCGCCCGCAGCCACAGGTTGACCCTGTATGACGCCGTCTACCTGGAGCTCGCCATGCGGGCCAGCCTGCCGCTCGCGACGCTCGACACGGAACTCCGGGCTGCGGCAAAGAAGGCCGGGGTGAAGTGCCTCCCGGAACGGATCTGATTCCCGGCACACTCCTTCCGGTTGGGCGGGGACGCGGATTTCCACGGATCCCTTCACTTCCTGTTCCGCCCTCGCCGTCTACCGGTGCCATGATTTTCAACAAATCCGGCTTGCCATGAAGGACGGGAGATCGTTTCAATCCGCGTCCCGCGTGGCTGGGTAGCTCAGTTGGTAGAGCATGCGACTGAAAATCGCAGTGTCGCCGGTTCGATTCCGGCCCCAGCCACCACGGTTTCTTCCCTCCGTCTTCCTTCGGAGGTTTCCCCACGTTCCGTCCGCCCAATTGCCAGGCCGTTCTCCGGCGTCGTTTCCTGGAGCCGTTTTGTCTGAGTCTGATCTAGGGAACTGGGGAATTGGGGCAACCGCAGCCCGGGAGCCGCGGCCACGGGGACGGATTTGGGAAGCTGTTGCGATGGGGAAGAAGAGCGGACCGCAGCTTGGCGGCCGCGGCTACGGATCACGGCCGGGGCGGCGGATAGCCGAAGCGAAGGGCCTCGGCGAACAGTGGACGGGTACGGGGATCGGAGTAGGGCCCCCGAACCGGACGCCCGGGGCCGTCCAACCGCTCGGGCCAGGTGAAAAGGACGGCTTCGAAATCCGCGATCTTTCCGTCCGCGGATACCTTCAGACCTTCCGCCAGCAACCGGGTCCGATGGCGTCGCAGGTCCTCCGCGGTGGGTTGGCGGATCTTCCCGCCGGTTCCGACCACGCGGTGCCAGGGGATCACCGCGGATTCCTCCGGCGACAGTAGGGCCATGACGAAGGCCACGTGGCGCGGAGTGACCTGCAGGTGGTTGCCGATGGCGCCGTAGGTCGTCACGCGGCCCAAGGGAACGGCCAGCGCCGCGGCCTTCACTTCCGCGGTGATCCGGGCAAAGGCGATGGGCGGGGGCTGGGCCATGGTGACTTCCCAGTCGGGACGGGCCTCACGCCAAACCCTGGCCGCGGCCGTCGTAACCGCTGCCGTCGAGGTCGAGCAGGATGTCGCGGGGTTCCGCGCCCTTGCTGGGTCCGACGATCCCGCGGTCCTCGAGTTCGTCCATCATGCGCGAGGCCCGGCCGTAGCCGAGCTTCAGGCGACGCTGCAGCAGCGACACGCTGGCCTTCTTCTCGGAACGGATCACCTCGATGCACTTCTGGATCAGGTCCTCGTCCTCGCTGCTGGTCTGGTCGTCGGGATCGAGGGACATGGATCCCATGCTGCTCGGGGCCTTCTGGAGGGCCTGGTGGATCTCCACCTCGTAGCTGGGCTTGCCCTGTTGGGCGATGTGGCCGACGACGCCCTCGATTTCCTGGTCGGTGATGAGCGCGCCCTGGGCGCGGATGAGCCGGCCTGAACCGGGGGGCAGGTAGAGCATGTCGCCCTTGCCGAGCAGCTTGTCGGCGCCCATCTGGTCGAGAATGGTCCGTGAATCGACCTTGGCGGCGACCTGGAAGGCGATGCGCGCCGGGATGTTGGCCTTGATGACGCCCGTGATGACGTCCACCGAGGGACGCTGGGTGGCGACGATGCAGTGGATGCCGGCGGCCCGGGCCATCTGGGTGATGCGGGCGATCGCCATCTCGACGTCCGCGGGGGCGACGAGCATGAGGTCCGCGAGCTCGTCGATGATGACGACGATGTAGGACAGCTTCTCGGGGATGATGATGTCCTCGTCGCGGGGCACTACGATCTGTTCGTCGACCTCGACCGCGAAGCCGTCCGCGCCGGGTTCCACCTTCTCCTTGCGGGCGGTGAGGGGCAGTTCGGGTTCCTTCTGCGGCAGGGGCTTGTCCTTGGGGCGTTCGTTGAAGGCCTTGATGTTGCGGACGCCGACGCGGGCGAAGATCTGGTAGCGCTTCTCCATCTCGTTCACCACCCAGCGCAGGGCGAGGATGACCTTCTTGGGGTCGGTGACGACGGGGACGACGAGGTGGGGCAGGGAGTTGTAGGTCTGCAGCTCGACCACCTTGGGGTCGATCATGACGAAGCGGAGCTGGTCCGGGGTGAACTTGAAGAGCAGCGACGCGATGATGGTGGTGATGCAGACCGACTTCCCGGAGCCGGTGGAACCGGCGATGAGCACGTGGGGCATCTCCGCCAGGTCGGCGATGATGGGGTGGCCGTAGACGTCCTTGCCGAGCGCGAGCGGGATGCGGGCCTTGGAATTCTGCCATTCGGGCGATTCCAGGAGGTCGCGCATGATGACCTTGGTCTTCACCGCGTTGGGGACCTCGACGCCGACGGAGGACTTGCCGG
>CAIYXO010000946.1 GCA_903930165.1 uncultured Verrucomicrobiota bacterium
GACTTGAGGCCGGCGTCGGTGATCTTGGTGTTGCCGAGCCGTAGCTCGACGAGGCTGCCGAGTCCGGAGAGCGGCGCCAGCGAGGCGTCGGTGATCTCGGCACCCTTGAGGCGGAAGTTGGCTTCCTTCCAAGGGGAGTCCTGGGCCAGGGGCCTGGGGTCCACGCCGGCCTTGTTCAGGGCGGCGATCGCGGTGGCCTCGGCGGCGGCCGGCTTGAAGTCCTTCGGCAGCTCCGGCAACGGCGGAATCGGACGCGCAGGGCGGGCGGTGGCCGAGGGGACCACCGGCGTCGGAACGGCCACCGCCGCGGCGAGCACGAATCCGTCCGGCCACTTGGCGCCGTCCTTCACCCACTCCTTGAGCTTCGCCCGGGCCGGCTCCGGAAGCGGCCCACCCTCGGGCGGCATCAGCTCGTCGCTGTCCTTGCCCAGGTTCACGCGGAGCAGGATCTCGCTCTTGTCGGGATCGCCGGCGACGACTCCCGCCTTCTCGCTCTTGCCGCCCTTGAACGCGGCCTCCTTGGAGTCGATGCGGTACTTGCCCTTCTGCTTCTCCGGGCCGTGGCACTTGAGGCAGTTGTCGGCCAGGATCGGCGCGATGTCCTTCTGGAAGTCGACGGCGGCTTGGACGGAGGCGGCGGCGATCAGGACCGCCAGGGCGGGTTTCATCGGATTCATGCGCGGAGGAGGACGGTGTCGCCCTCGGGCGCCTTCAACGACACCGCGCGTCAGGCTCGGTACGGAAGTCCCCTCGGGATGGCTGCAGCCTATCCACGCCCCCGGCCGCTCGGCAAACGCTCCGTTGCCATTGTCCCGTCCCGTGGATTCGCTCCCCGCATGAACATCCACCACCTCGAGCTCTTCTATTACGTCGCCCGACATGGCGGCATCATGGAGGCCGTGCGGAACATGCCGTACGGGATCCAGCAGCCCGCGATGAGCGGACAGATCCTCCAGCTCGAGGCGGAACTCGGCGTGAAGCTGTTCCAACGCCGCCCGTTCGAGCTGACGCCGCACGGACAGGAACTCTATGCGTTCGTCCGCCCCTTCTTCGGTTCGGTGGACCAGGTCGGCGAACGCCTCCGCGGCGGCGTCGCCCAGACGCTGCGCCTCGCCGCCCCGGTCATGGCCCTCCGGGACCACCTTCCCGCCGTGCTCCAGGATCTCCGAAGGCGCTTTCCCAAGCTCAAGCTAACCCTCCGCGCGGGCCAGCAGCCGCAGGTCTGGAGCTGGCTGGAACGCCACGAACTCGACCTCGCCATCACCCTGCTCGAGGAGAAGTCCCCGCCTGGACTCCACCAGGTCCCGCTACTCGACCTGCCGGTCGTCTTCCTCGTGCCGGCGAAATCTCGTCACCGCTCCGCCGACGACATCCTCGCCGCGGTCGCCGGCGGCAACCCGACCGAACCCCTGATCACCCTGACCCCGGGCGAGCTCGCGCCGCGCCGGTTGCGCGAACTGCTCGGCGAACGCGGCCTCGATTGGCCACCCGACATCGAGGTCACCGACCTCGAACTGGTGGACGTCTACGTCCGACGCGGCTTCGGCATCGGCCTCACCCTCGACGTCCCGGGGAAGTCCTTCCCCAAGGAAGTGCGCAAGATCGCCATCCCGCAGATCGCCCCCCTCCGCCTCGGTGCCGCCTGGCATGGAACCCCCACCGCCATCATGCAGGAACTCCTCACCGCCCTGCGCGGGCAAGTCGCCGCCATGGCCCAGGCCTGAGATCCAACGGGCAACTTCCGACGCTCAACGATCAACGTTCATCACCCGACACCCGACACCTTTCCCATTTGGGCCCCCGTTCCCTGCTCCCAGCTCTCTCACGCATACATCCGGGGCGGTTCCAGCGGGAAGGCGTTCTCCAGGTGGCGCACCTCCGGGACATCCCCGCCCAGGTCCAGCACCTCCACGATGTCGAACCGGAACGGGACCCGCGGATGGCCCAGTTCCTCCAGGTAGGCCAGCGCGGTGTCCGAGAGGCGGCTGCGCTTGGGCCGGTCGACCGCGTCGGCGGGTCTTCCCCAGGCCTCGGAGGAGCGGGCCTTCACCTCCACGAAGACCAGGGTGGGCCCGTCCCGCATCACCAGGTCGATCTCGCCGGATTCCGATCGGTAGTTGGCCGCAAGGAAGCGAAGCCCTCGTGCTTCGAGATGACGCCGGGCCGCCGACTCGCCGAACGCCCCCCGCCGCAGATGCTCCGGGCCGGGCCGCTCCCCGGATACCCGCCGCCACCATCGCACCAGGTTCATGGCCCAATGGCATCAGCAACCCGGTCGGCACCCGACGGGTTTCCGACGCACCGCGCTCCACAGCGGATTTGTGGTCTTGCGTGACGATCCCTTCCGCAACTTTCCGAAGCGGCCCCTTGCGAGAGCGGACCGCGGCTTGGCAGCCGCGGCTACTTGCCGGAGATCGGGAATCCGAATTCAGGAGGTGACAGGACAGGCTCGGATCATCCGCCGAACAGGTCGGGCTCTGGACGCCTCATCGGGGCGAAACTGAGGCGGTGGATCGGACAGGGACCGAGCCGTCCGATGGCCTCCAAGTGGTCGGGGGTGGGGTAGCCCTTGTGGACGTCGAATCCGTAGCCGGGCCAACGTCGGTGGGCTTCGACCATGACACGGTCGCGGGTCACCTTCGCCAACACGCTGGCGGCGGCGATCGAATAGCTCCTGGCGTCGCCCTTCACGAGGGCGGTCTGCGGCACGCAAAGGGTCTTCACGGGACGCCCATCGACCAGCGCATGGGCCACGGGCGGTTCCCCGAGCGCGCGCAGGGCGCCGTTCATCGCGCGATGGGTGGCCTGGAGGATGTTGATCCGGTCGATTTCCGCCGGATCCGACGCGGACACCGCGAAGCGGACGCCGGGATGCCCCGTGAGAAGTCCGAAGAACCGCTCGCGTTCCGCCGCGCCGA